>JABBBA010000060.1 GCA_018607685.1 K189A clade bacterium
TCTCTGACCAGAGCAGGTCCCATACGTATTATTGCGAGCAGCGCTGAAGGCTCAAAACAAACTCATTTGTTCATTGGATGTTTTGAACTGGGAATCATCCAGCTTGTATGGGTCATCATGGGAATAACCCAGCTTTTTGCACGAAATCTTCCATCTGGAATTGAGCAGGTCTGCAAAGTGACCTGTGCCTCTCATGCGTTCGCCAAAAGCACTTCGATAGTCACTGCCGCCTCGACTTTGCCGGACGATATTCATGACTTTCTGCGCACGGTCAGGAAAGTGTTCCTGCAACCAGTCCTGAAACATGGGGCTGATCTCCAGCGGGAGCCTTAACAATATGTATCTGGCAGCGACGGCGCCCGCATCCCGTCCCGCGGCCAGGATTGATTCAAGTTCCTGGTCGTTGACGTAGGGAATCATGGGCGCTGCGAGCAGCGTGACGCGGATTCCAGCGTCGGCGAGAGTCTTGATGGTCTGAACGCGAACTGCACCGGCTGGCGTGCGTGGTTCAAGAATTCTCTTTAATGAGTTGTCGAGGGTGGTGACACTGATGGCGACGCTACACAGGTTTTTCTCCGCCAAAGGCGCGAGCAGGTCCAGGTCTCGTTTAATCAATGCGCTCTTGGTAATGATTGAAAACGGATGCCTGAACTCGCTCAGGACCTCGATTATGTCGCGCGTGATGTTGAGTTCTGACTCCAGAGGCTGGTAGGGATCTGTGTTTGCTCCGATACAAAGTGTTTTTGGTTTGTATCCGGGCTGGGAAAACCTCTTACGCAGCAGGTCTGCGGCGTTAGGCTTGGTAATGATTTTTGATTCAAAATCCAGCCCAGGGGACAGGTCCCAATAAGCATGCGTTGGCCTGGCATAGCAATATATGCAGCCATGTTCGCAACCCTTGTAAGGATTTATTGAAAAATCGAATGGAATATCCGGCGAACTATTACTCGTGATAATAGTTTTAGAGGTTTCGTTAAGGACGGTGGTCTTCGGTGGCAATGGCTCATCCTGTCCACAGGAATCCCAGCCATCATGGATTGCTTCTATCGTTTGTGGGTCAAAGCGGTTGGATGGATTGGATAGTGCGCCACGCCCTTTAAAAGCCCGGCGGCGTGGGGGCACTACGTTGTCGAAAGGCTCATAGTCCATAGTATGAGGTTAGCACGACTGCTGTATATAAACACAGTAGTTTTCCGAAACCAATAAGGAGGCTGTATGCCTACCTATCAGGACCTGCATAGATTGACTTTGATATGCTTCGTCGCAGAAACTGGTTATGACTACAGTTATTTTAGACAATCACAATTTTAGACATTAAGGAAAACCCAATGGCTCAGACTCACGATCACGAAATGGTATCGATCTATCCTTTTTCAGATGAGGAAGTAGATCAATTAATGAATAACTCAGTTGAGTGTGTCCTGATGTGGGCAACCAAAGATGGATGGCCTGTTGGGGTTACTCATGCTTTTGTCTGGCACGACGGAAAAATATGGATCACCTTTTCAGAGCACAGACATCGTGCTGTCGCGATTAAGCGAGATCCTCGTGTATCGGTGAATGTCAGTGCCATGGGTTATGGCCCTAACGCAACAGCAGACCTGCCGGGTGGTGCTATTACGTTTAAAGGCACGGGTGAATTCTTCGATGATGAAGATACCAAAAAATGGTTTTATGGTGCCTTGTCAACAAAACTGAACCCTGAAAACAAAGACGGTGCAGATTTTTTTTACAACCTTCTGGACTCCCCTCTGCGAACGATTCTTGCCGTTACGCCTACCAAGAAAATCATGTACAACGGCACTAAGGCCGGTAAGCATATGGCAGGGGCAATCGACGAAAGTGAGCTGGGTGAGCCTATGGACGTGGACAAAACACGCATGAACAAAGCGCGTGCGGCTAAGGGTCTGGCTCCAAGAGACAAAGTTTAAAAAGGGTCAAATAAAGGCTTGGTGAAAGCTTGAGAATAGTCCTGCGGGTTCTGGCTGCACTAGTTCTAAGTGCGGTCGGACTCGCCGGGTACCATGGAGCTTTATCCCCGGTTCTCATATCTGAAGAATCCCTGGGTCCATTTCAGTTCGTATACAGGCCGGTTGTGTCTGTTAACCACCAGAAAGTTACTCGCCTCACCTCTGAGATAGACCTGATGCTGGCATCGATTGATGTTGAGCATCGTAAGCCCTTGTATGTTTATTTTCCGGATGGCTCCGCGCAAATTGGTCTCAAGGTAGACGGTGTTGAGCTTGATATGGCGCTGTCGAATGGCACGCGCGTTCAGACCATTCCAGAACAGGCGTTTTTGGTCGCAAGGTTTCCCTTGCGATCGCCGCTATCTTCCTTCGTCGGTCGAATGAAGGTCGATGTCGCTCTGGCTGAATATAGAAAGGGTAAGGGTTATAAAGCCACCGGAGTGATGGCGCTGTATGATGGGAAAACCATTATTTATCTTCAATCGGTGAGTGAAACTTGAATACCTATCTCGTTGTTTATTACGTACACATTATTTCAGTTTGCCTTTCCATCGGTTTCTTTTTGCTGCGCGGCATATGGATGATTCAGGAAAGCGGGCTCCTTGAAAAGAAGTTCGTTCGAATTGCACCCCATGCCATAGATACGGTTCTCCTGTTGGCTGCGGTTGTTCTCGCGGTATTGACTGAGCAGTATCCTGTAACGCATCCGTGGTTAACCGTGAAGGTCCTGGCGCTGGTTGCCTACATTGTTTTGGGCGTGTTCGCCCTCAGGCGTGGCAAGACGAAGTCTGCGCGGGTCATTTACCTGATAGCAGCTATCGCGGCCTTTGGCTTTATGGTGAGTGTTGC
>JABBBA010000295.1 GCA_018607685.1 K189A clade bacterium
CAGTTGGTCACGTAATCCGCCATCAGGCCGCGCCGGGTGATGACGATAATGCCTTTGGCATCCAGCGTTTCTGCAAGCTGGACCGCGGTTACCGCGAGGCTCTGCTTGTCATTCGTTTCTCTAAGCTTCTTTGTGAAGCCAAGACCTGTGAATGATTCGGTTGCTTCGGCAATCTCACCAAGTTGTTCAACACAGCGAACCGGGTGTTTTCCTACCGTCGTTTCGCCGGATAACATGACTGCATCTACTTCTTCGTAGATGGCATTGGCGACGTCGGTGACTTCCGCCCTGGTGGGTATCGGATTCTCTATCATTGATTCCAGCAGGTGGGTGGCGACAATCACGCGCTTGCCTGCTTCCGCACACAACTGAACGATCCGCCGTTGGACGTTCGGCAGCTCAGCCACATTGATCTCTACACCCAGGTCACCACGCGCGACCATTATTCCGTCTGCGGCTTCAATAATTTCGTCAATATTCTGAACGCCGGACTGATCTTCGATCTTGGCGATGATTTTAATTTTGCCAGCCTTGTCGCCCATCAGATCCTTCAGCTCTTGAATGTCACTCGCCTCGCGAACGAAGGACAGGGCAATGAAGTCGACCTGCTGCTCCATACCAAAAAGGATGTCAGCACGATCCTTCTTCGTGATGGCAGGCAAATTGACTCGTATCCCGGGCAGGTTTACATGCCTTTTGCTCTTGAGGATTCCGCCATCGATGACCTTGCAGTCCATGGTGGAGTTCTCGTTCTTCTTCAGGACTTCCAGGTTGATGATGCCGTTATCGACGGTAATCCGATCACCCACATCCACCGTGTTCATCAAATCGTCGTAGTTGATGTGAAAGGAAGACTGTTCGACATCGATGCTGTCACGAACACTGATGGTAATGACGGAACCGTTTTTCAGTTCCAGGTCGTTCTTGATGTCGCCGGTTCGAATCTCAGGACCTTGAGTATCAAGCAGTACCGCGACTGGAGTATTCGCTTTACGGTTCAGGGTTCGAACAGACTTTATGACCTGTGCGGCTGCCTCGTGAGTGCCGTGGGACATATTGAGACGGACAATATCCATGCCTGCATGCGATAGCTTTTCCAGCATGGGATAGCTGTCTGAAACAGGTCCGATGGTGCAGATAATCTTTGTTTTACGCATATTGCGTCAGGGTACTTGGCAAAAAGGCGCTAATCATACTGGAAGAACAGGTTAAGTATAGAAAGAAGTATAGGAAACAGTCTAAAAAAGTGTCAACTGGGACTCTTCAGCGATCGCATCGTCATCACGAAAGGAGACGCCCAGCCCCAGTAAGCGGATACCCTGGCCGTGACCACGCTCCCAGGCTAGCGGCAACAGATCCGAAAAAAGGCTTAACTCCAGACTGCTTGATGCGCGTTCAATGGTGGTCTGGCTGAAATCAGCAAACTTGAGTTTTACCTGCTGGTTTTTAATCCGCCGTTCAGCGTGTTTGTCCAACCGTCGCTCCAGTTCGAGATAGAGGCTTTGCAATGGCGCTACGGTCTGCTCACATAACGGAATATCTTCAGGGAAGGTTCTTTCAACGCTGACGCTTTTACGAACCCACCGGGTTGTTAGCTCCCGGTTGTCTATGCCAAACGACCTTTTATAGAGCAGGGCACCAAGATTGCCGAGACGCCTGACACATTCTTCCTCGCCAAGTTCGCGAACATCCTTGCAGGTTTTCAGTCCAAGACCTTCAAGCCTTTTTACGGTGACTTTTCCAACGCCGGGAATTTTTCGGAGCGGAAGATCGCGGCAGAAGCTATCGACATCGTCAGGGGTAACGACGAACTGACCGTCCGGTTTGTTTTCATCGCTGCAAATCTTGGCAATGAACTTGTTAGGTGCAACACCCGCTGAGGCCGTCAGGTTTAGTTCCCGCTTGATTGATCCTCTAATCTCCTCTGCCATCAGGGTCGCACTGCCCTGGCAGAGCGTTGTATTAGTGACATCCAGAAACGCCTCATCAAGGCTAAGCGGTTCGATAACCCCTGTGTAACGTTTGAAAATGGCTCTGATCTGGCGTGACACTTCCTGGTAGTACGACATGCGCCCGGGAACCACCTTGAGATCAGGGCAGAGCCTTCGAGCATAGGCGGTTGCCATTGCAGAATGCACGCCAAATTCTCTGGCCTGGTAATTACAGGTAGAGATGACTCCGCGGCGGTCAGCGGAGCCACCGACCGCCAGAGGAATGTTTTGCAGTTCGGGGTTGTCTCTCATTTCAACGGCCGCATAGAAACAATCCATATCAACATGAATAATCTTTCGTTGTCCGGGAGTTTCAGATACCGCATCCATGAAGGGTAGTTTAGAATTCAGGCGCACAGGTGCAAGTCCAGATAAAAGTATGCCAATAGAAGAAATGAGAGACAGGTTCACTCCCGCGGTAGAAGAGATCATCAATCGCTGTCAGATTGCTGATGAATTTGTGGATAAAGAGAAGTTCCAGGTGATGATTGCGACCGTATGGGGCAATGCCGTGCTTGACCCGGATCGATCCGGGATTGATGAATCAGACCTGCCGGACCTGCACGATTTTCTAAACGAATATATTGCAGAACTGGTCGGCAGCGAAGCAACGCTCACCACTTGTTATGAGTTTATCGTTAGCAAAAAGGGTGACGATTCGCTAATCCGGCAACAGGTGACGGCAAATCACAAAGAGTTCCTGCACTATTTTGCCAGGTTGATTTTACAGGACGTACTGCCTCGGGACTGATCTTTAAGCTAACGCTTAAGGTATCGATCAACGATCAGGGAGCCAATCAGGTCGCCCTCGACATTAACG
>JABBBA010000246.1 GCA_018607685.1 K189A clade bacterium
GGTATTGGTAAAGACAGAATCTACTTCGACATAGATATTCGGTGTTTTGTACTGACCAGCCAACAATGTCCCGTATAGGTAGGTCGGAACCGCCGAGGCAAAGGTAGACAGGTAAGCGCCCATGTTAGCTGTCGTTTTGACACGTAATGCCAGGAAGTTACCCTCCTCATCCATTGCCAGCTCTGCTTCTGAAACATGGTCCCTGCCATGGGCGTCAGCCAGAAAAGATTCAGATCGTTCAGCCGTCCACTTGATCGCTACACCAAGCTTCATTGATGCCCAGGCAAGCGCTGTTTCTTCGGAATAGACGAATATCTTGGAGCCGAAGCCTCCACCAACATCAGGGGCGATAATGCGCAGCTTGTGTTCGGGTGCGAGCTGGACAAACGCCGTGAGAATAAGCCGCGCCAAATGTGGGTTCTGGCTAGTGGTGTACAACGTAAGCTCTTCAGTACCGCGATTAAAGTCTGCAATAGCCGCCCTGGGCTCCAGCGCGTTTGGTATGAGTCGATTGTTCGTCAGTGTATATCTGGTGACATGTGCGGCGCCCTTTATGGCCGCTTCCGTTGCCTCTTTTTCACCCAGCTCCCACTCGTAGCAGGTATTGCCAGGTGCTTCCTCGTAGATATCAGGAGAAAGTTGTGCGTCGATTGTCGACACGACGGCAGAAAGCTCTTCATATTCAACCGAGACGAGTTCTGCTGCATTTTTCGCATCAGCAAAACTGTCAGCGACAACCAGCGCCACCGGCTCGCCAACATAATTCACTTTTGTGGCAGCCATCACCGGATGCGGCGGTTGCTTCATTTCACTGCCATCCTTGGAGTGAATCATCCAACCACAAGGCAGGGTGCCAAGCCCATCTTCCGCCACCTGTTTTCCCGTCAGAACAGCGATGACACCGGGCATGGATTGGGCGGCTGAAGTATCAACTTCCCCGACTACAGCATGGGCATAGGGCGAACGAACGAAGTAGCCATAGGTCTGTCCCCGCAGATTGATATCATCGGTATACCTGCCGTTGCCGGTGATAAAGCGCATATCTTCCTTGCGAAGTACCGGCTTGCCAATACTTTGCTCGACCATAATCTAATTCCTCATTTTCTTGGCAGCGGTTTCAACGGCCAGCACAATATTGTGGTAACCGGTACAACGACAAATGTTGCCCTCAAGTCCCTCTCGAATAATCTGCTCGTTAATAGAAGGCTCTCGATGAACCAGATCGACGGCCGACATAATCATGCCGGGCGTACAGAACCCACATTGCAGGCCGTGGCACTCACGAAAGGCTTCCTGCATAGGATGAAGGTTATCCGTGCTGCCAAGACCTTCAATGGTTGTTACTTCGGTGCCTTCGCATTGCGCCGCTAAAATGGTACACGCCTTAACCGCCCTGCCGTCCAGATGAACGGTGCAGGCACCACATTGAGAGGTATCGCAACCAACGTGAGTACCGGTCAGCTCCAACCGCTCTCGAATCAGCTCAACCAGCGTGGTATTGGCTGGGCATTCCACCGTTACCGGCTTGCCATTGACGTTCAACTGTACCGAGATTGACATGATTACTCCTCGCCTTGCTTACTAAACTGGTTAGCAACTAACCTTTGTATGCGTGTGATTACTGTTTAACTTCGTCCTGCTGTTCAACCACTACTTTTTCTGTAGCGGTTTTATCTTCTGCGGTTATAGCTTCTGCTTCTTTGTTCAGGTCCAGGGTTTCAATTTCAACTTCCATGGAAGGATCACCAGACAGGGACCTCACAAAACCGGTAAAAAAGTCATTTGCCATCTTTCTGGCAGCTCCTGTCACCAGCCTTGAACCAATCTGCGCCAATTTACCCCCGACAGATGCTGTTACCTGATACGACATCAGCGTTACGGCAGAATCATCGACTGATGCCAGGTGCACCTCGGCGCCACCTTTTGCAAAACCGGCGACGCCACCTTTACCTGAACCACTAATTCTGTAGGAATCAGGCGGTTTGACATCACTCAGTGTTACCTCACCCTTGAATGTTGCTTTGACCGGTCCGACCTTGGCAATCAGTACGACCTCGAAACCATTCTCACCAGACGGCTCAAACGATTGGCAGCCCGGGAGGCAGTCTTTCAGTACAGCAGGGTCGTTCAACGCATTCCAGACAAGGCTCTGCTCAACCGGAATGCGAACGCGTTGGGCTAACTCCAATTTTTAATCCTCAAGGCCGAGGCCATGTAAAACAAATGTGTACTCAAGCGCCTGCTTGCGCCGTCTTAGATACTGGTCAGAGGCACCAAGATGGCCACTATTTTCAGCAATGTCAATCAGCTGCAACGCTTCACCCGTGGTGTGTTCGCGAATTCGAGCCATCCATTTTAGCGCCTCATGCATGCCTACCCTGCCATCATTTCTTGACGCCTGTACGAGCAAATTCGGATACGGTTGTTCACGCACCTGGTGATAGGGTGAAAACTCAAATAAATAGTTCGCGTCCGACTCAATTTCCGGATCTCCCCACTCCAGGATATCACTCTCGGTTAACGGCAATTCTGGATCGAGCAGGGTCGTTATGACATCAACAAATGGCACATCCGCAACCAACACTTTGAAAAGCCCCGGCGCTTCGTTAGCAACAACACCCGTGATAGTGCCGCCGGCGGACGCGCCTCTAGCGGCTAACATTTCAGGGTGACCAATGCCCGCCTCGACCAGGCCATTGGCGACGTCGACAAGATCGTTGAACGTATTCTTTTTGTACCGTTGACGACCGGCCGCATGCCAGGCATCTCCAAGGTCACCGCCACCCCTTACATGCAC
>JABBBA010000065.1 GCA_018607685.1 K189A clade bacterium
TAATATGGTTCATCATTTTCATCGACTCAATGATGCACAGGGTATCCCCTTCGCTGACCAGGTCTCCGGTCTCCACAAACGGTGGCGATGACGGTGAGGGTGCACTGTAGAAAGTACCCACCATGGGGGCTCCAACGACATCTCCAATCAAAGGCTGATCACCGGCAGACGTCGGACGCTCAGCTATTGGCTTGTGGCCTGACCTTTCCTGGCCCCTTTCTCGCGGGCCTCTATCTTCGGGAACAGGGAGTGGCACAACCAAACCGCCACGGCTTATTCGAACGGAATCTTCGCCTTCCTTGATCTCAATCTCACTGATATCGGATTCTTCCATCATCTCTATCAGCTTCTTAACCTTTCGAATATCCATTACTGATCCTCCAGGTAGCTCACTGCATAGTCAGCTGCAAACCGATAACCACTCGAGCCCAGCCCGGTGATACAACCCACCGCGATGTCAGAAAGAAATGAATGCTTCCTGAAGTCTTCCCTACCGAATACATTCGACAGGTGAACCTCGATGAAGGGAATCGACACACTCAACAGAGCGTCGCGGAGCGCTATGCTGGTATGCGTAAATGCGCCGGGATTGATGATGATGAACCCTGCCTTTCCCTTACCCGCATGAACCAGATCGATCAGTTCATGTTCAGCATTACTTTGCCCCGCTCTGAACTGGTAACCCGCTGCTTCCACAATGCCACTGACCATGTCGTTGATATCATCCAGCGTCTGATAGCCGTAAATCTCGGGCTCCCTGGACCCAAGTAAATTCAGGTTCGGGCCATTTAGTACCATAATCTCGGTCATGTTGACTCTCTTACGCTCGGTTTAGGTAAAATTAACGATTTTTGTAGCATTTGTCTGCATTTTTCAGGAATTTAAAAGAAATTGATCAAGTTAATCCGGGAAATAAACGTTTATTTCAGGTGACACCAGCATAATTCATCAATGCTGCTATTTTAGCGGATTAGGCCGCACGTTAACCGAAGATAGCGTCTTTTTCTGCGGTGGGTAGCAGTACCCCTGCTCTGCGCAGCCCTGATAGCGAACCTCAAGTTCCTGCTCAGGCGCGACCGGCGTTTGCAGCTCAATCAGCCCATCCAGAACCATCACCTCACCAAAAACCTCATCCTGCCGGAGAACGCCCCCGGGCAGCTTCAGAGCCAGAACCTGGCCATTATTGCGTACCTCAATCTTGTCACGGTAGAGAAAATAACCCGGCATTACCTGCCAGAACATCTTGAGACTCGAGCCTTCCGTGTAGCTTCCAAACCGGAAAGCGTCGTCAACCGGCAGAATGACAGGCTTGTGCTCAAAGCCACCGGGACCAATCTGGCCATCAAGCTGGCTTTCCATGACTAACTCAGCCTGACCATTCCACGACAGCAGGAACAGTAAAAATGGCAGAACATGTTTCAAGGTTTGTTTCACAGGGTTCTCGTGATTGAATTAGCGATCTGTATAAACACCTACATTACCATTGTGACCCGCTATCTCATCTTAAGTTTTGTTCTGTCGGCACTTATTTCCGGCTGTGCGGTAACGCCTCCCGCAAAACCCTCGCCCATTGATTCAACAAAACCCAATATCCAGCAGCTACTGTCCTCCGCGGATGGGGCCATGGAGCAAAACCGGCTGACAACTCCGGCGGACGACAATGCCTTCGACCGCTATCAGCAGGTTCTTAACCTGGATCCATCGAACAAACACGCTACCGATGGCATAAACCGTATTGTAGAGAGGTACCTGGCCTGGGCACTCGATCACGCCGAAAGGTCCAACCTCAAAAAAGCCAGGGGTTACGTCTCACTCGCGGAAGGAATCGATCCCGACCATCCCAATCTTCAGCCTGTGGTCAACAAAATAAATGACCAGGAAGACAAGGTCGTCAGCGTCTTTAAGCTTGATGCCACCGCCGTGCGCGATCACTCAGTCGACCCCTCGCTGCTCGAAACTATCGCTGCCAGCATTGCGCGCCATCGCGCCTTTATTACCATTAGGGCGCCGGACGACCGAAGCGGCCGATGGTTGTACCAGGAACTCAATAGCCGTTTGAGTTTCAGGATCGAAGCGCGGTTCGAGAGAAGCAGTAGCGCATCAGTCTCCCTGACGCTGTAATCCACTCCAGCGCCTGCTCATCCCGGAATTGTGTCGAATTAACGCCCCATGAGTTTCTGGTCCCGTGAATAAGGGTTACCATTAACCTATTGATCAGAGGAATACGCACGTGAGTGGATTAGAAGACAGTATCGAAAGCGCCAAAGAGTCGGTTAGCGACACGCTCGAAGTTTCTACGTTTTCACGGAACCTTTTACGCGGCACGTCTGTCACCATCGTTATCCTTGTATTGCTCTTTAGCGCACTAGGGTTCTACTGGGACCATGAGCCAGACATGTTCGACGTTAAACAAGCGACGGCGGACCAGATAAGTGAGCTAAACACCAGCGGCGTCACAGGCAGCACCACGGTCGCTACGATGATCACCATGGCGGACACTCTCCTCTATAAACGCGGCGGTTACCTGTACAACGACATCATCCCACCGAGCGTGCTGATGGATAACATCCCCAATTGGGAATTCGGCGTACTGGTACAGATGCGGGACATGGCCCGAACCCTAAGGAACAATCTCAGCAGATCCCAGTCCCAGTCCACCGAAGACGCTGATCTGGTCAAGGCCGAGGGGCAGTTCTATTTTGACAATAATTCCTGGGTGCTGCCGGAAACCGAATCTGAATACCAAAGAGGAACTGACGCCCTGAAGCAATACATGCTTCGGCTA
>JABBBA010000356.1 GCA_018607685.1 K189A clade bacterium
AGCCTGGACTCCAGTAAATCGACCGACCTGGTCAGTTTTTTTGTCCTGGGGCACACGACGGAAGGACTGTTGCGCTATGACCGAAGGGGGAGGTTGGTCGCGGGTGTCGCGGAAAGCTGGGAAGTCACCCCTACGAGGCTAACCTTTAAGTTGCGGCCCGAGGCGCGCTGGCATAATGGCAGTAAAGTGACCGCGGCGGATTTTATTGACGCCTGGCGAAATGTTAACGATCCCAAGGTCGCAGCACCTTTTGCCGCCATCATGCATCCCATCAAGAATTCAGAAGCCATTCAAAACGGCGAACTGCCTGTTCACGCGCTCGGAGTGTCGTCACCATCGGAGGGCACACTTGAAGTTGAGCTTGAACGACCCTGTGGATACTGTCTTGGCCTGATGGCGCATGCGACTTTCTACCCCGTTAACCAGGCCTTCCGAGACCAGGCAGGTGAGCGATATGGGTCAGAATCAGACCAGCTGCTGTCTAACGGGCCTTTTGTCCTGACGGAGTGGGTTCATGAGGCGCGCCTGGTGATGTCAAAAAACCCCCATTACTGGAACCGGGAGTCTATCCATCTAAATGAGATCGAGGTGGCCTATATTACCGGTGACAATCGCACCCGGTTGAATCTGTTTCGCGATGGCCAGATCGCCTTTGTCAGGATGGGGGCAGAAACCGTAAAGGATGCCGTCTCGCAGGGCATGCGGATTCGCACGTTTTTAACCGGAGGTGTGACCTATGTCTGGTTCAATCTGCGTGAGGATAAACCTACCGGCAATAAAGCCCTGCGTCGTGCCATCCAGGCGAGCTTCGATCCGGACGAGTATGTGAACAAGGTCATTGCAATACCAGGGTATAAACCGACAGGCACCCTGTTCCCGAGCTGGATCAGGGGGGCGGAACGGCCGTTTGTTGATGAATATCCGCCGCCGGTTGTCATTCGCGGAAAGCAGCGGCGCCATGAGCTCATGGAACAGGTGGCCCGGGAAATCGGTGACGTGCCGGATCTCACTATTCTTACGGTCTCAAGTACTACCGGCGCCAAGGCGGCGGAGTATTTTCAGGGATTGCTACAGCAGTCGCTGGGAATCACTGCGCGGGTAGACCAACAGACATTTAAGCAATACCTGAATAAAGCGCGAAAGGGTGACTTCGACCTGGTGCTGAGTAGTTGGTATCCGGATTTTGATGACCTGGTGACTTACGCGGATCTGCTGGGTTCAAACAATCCCAATAACCGGGGCAGGTTCAAGAGTGAGGTCTATGATCAAACGCTGGGCGTTTTACTTGAAAGCATCAATCCCGTGGAGAGATTCCAGGCGGCGGCGGAGCTGCAGCGAATTATTGTTGAAGAGGTGCCACTTCTGCCCAATTCGGAAACCAGTAGCGCGTATATGGTTCACCCGAAACTGAAGGGTGTTGCCCGCAGGGTCCTTGGGCAGGACCCGGACTTTACCTATGCGCGTGTGGTGAAATAAAAAAATGCGCATCGTGAATAGACTTGTCGAACCGGCTTAGCTATCGGTTTTCATCTGGTCGATGAAGGCGTTGGACTCGTTTATCGCAGCCTGCATTGCGTCGATGAGATTGTTGACATCCTCGTTCACGGTGCTGAGTTCGCCTTTAAGCGAAGCGATAGCCCGAGCGTTAAGGTTGTGTTTCAAGTACAGCACATTGTCTTTTAAGCTGGCAAGAACCGGATCAATGGTTCGTTCAGCATTTCTCATTGAAGACATCAGCCGATTGAAGCGTTTGCGGGTCTGTTCAAGCTGACGCTGGCTGTCTCTCTTAAGCGCTGCACTGGAATATTCCTCTAACTCTGTTTCCCACTCGGAGAACAGTGCGTCGGCAACGGATTCTACCGAACCGATTCGATCCTTGATGGTGTCGGCAGCATCAACACTGTCTTCATATTCTGAATTGAGTTTGTTGTAAATAACTTCCAGATCGCCACCATCAAAGTTCACGACGGCCTGAAACTGTTCCAGAGCATCCTTGAACTGCTCCTGTCCATCTTCCTGGGCCGTTTGTGCATCTTCGATTCGGTCAATCAGTATTTCCCGCTTGTGGACACCAAACTGCTCCATGGTGTCGTAGTAAGCGGTTTCACAACTCGCGAGCGCGATTGAAAGTAGCACTAGTAGAAGTCTGGCCACTATTCGTTGTCCTTGATCGCGTCGACAATTTTTTCTGTTCGCTTGTCGGCCAGGTGACTATTGACGACGAAGAGGGCATGGATGACGCCCGGAATCCAGAATGCCAGGGTCAGAAAAATATTGATAATGGCCTGGAATGGTTTACCACATAGAAAAACCGCCAGAGGTGGCAGTAATATTGCGATCAGATAGCGCATGTCAGTCTCCTTTTAATTAGTCGCCGCAGAGGAATCATCCCGCAGCTGTGGTTAGTCTACAACAGTTCGAAGTACCGATTGTATTCCCATTGTGTGGATGTCTTTGCCTCAATGTCGCCACATTCACTGTGAAAGTTGAGCCATTCCAGTTTTCGGGTGTTGACCCAGTAATCAACGACATCCTGTCCCAGTGTTTCACCTAACAGAGTATCCGCCGCCAGTGCTTCTGCTGCGCCCATGATGGAGTCAGGTAATCTGGGTACGTCTTCGGGTAAACCCCAGCCGACGATCTGAAGTTCTTCAGGAGGTGTCAGGTTTTTTCTGGCACCGGCCAGGCCCCCACCAAGAATAGCGGCGAGGACAAGGTACGGATTAGCGTCACCGCTAGGCAGGCGATGTTCAATCCTTGCCAAGTCGTCCGTACGAGTTATCAC
>JABBBA010000360.1 GCA_018607685.1 K189A clade bacterium
CTGATAACCCTCTATTTGTTGCTGATAACCCTCTATTTGTTGCTGATAACCCTCTGTCTGTTGCTGATAACCCTCTATTTGTCGTTCAAGATCTCCCTTCTCCTTAACCAACAACCTGGTTCTTCCACGTATCTCATTTATAGTCGTATCCCGCTCACCGATCGCTAGATCCCGCTCACTCAACGCTAGTTCCCGCTCACCCACCGCCAGATCCCGTTCAGTGGTGACACTGTAGAATTCTTCAGACCACTGCTTTAGCTCAAGCGCGCGTTCATTCAGCAAGTCATTGGCACGCTCAACGTCTGCAACCAGTTTATTGACATCACCGGTCAGCAGTTCCACATGATCCTCGCGTTCGCGCAATCTGCCACTTATGTCTTTAAGCTCGGCTTCAAGCTGCGTTCGCTCTCCCTGCAGCAACCTGTTTTCAAGATCATGCTTTTGGAGCCTCGCCTGCAACGCCGCCTTCGCGTTAAAGTCCGCCTTGATCTGGAAATCATAAAGGCTAAGGGTAAGAGAACTTCGAGGGTCCGGGTACTGTGTTCTATGGGCGTCAAACCGTTCTATGCTTCCATCGGCCATTCTGGACATCATCGCAGCCAGGTCGACTACCTCTGGAAAGACCAGCTCATGGCTCGCAAGATCTTTCTCTGTGAAACCGTGATGACTGAGAGCTGGATCAACGAAGCCTTCGATAAAAGTGACGGCATTTTCATGGTTGAGCGTTTGCCCAAGACGCTCTGCAATCCTGGACAACTCACGCAGCGGGTTCTCCAGGAACTGAGGATAGCCGACAATAAAAGTTCTATCGCCGAGGAACGTCATCAATGTCCTGTTATAAACATACGTGAGTAAAAGACTGTGTTCGGTCTGCATGCCATTTCTGGCATGAAGTGACGCAGCTATATCGAGAGGCTGTCGATAAACAACCAGATATTCCACGGAGATGTCAGATTCAACAAAACACTGGGACCAGAAGTCGAGTAAAAGCGACATCCTCGGATCTTTTATAATGAACCTGTCTGTGTCTGAGAACTTTGAATCAAGCAGCGATAGCGCTTCCTGCCGTAACTCATTCGAGTATGCATTCGAGCCACTGTCCAGGGGGGAATCCCAGCTTGCCTGATGACTGGCCAGAAGCTTGTCATTAAACTGAACGATGTCGAGATCTTCCCAGAACCCGGTTGGGTTATCGACGCCCGCGGGCATCAGGTTCTCGCCCAGCGAATAACCCAGCAATTCGATACTCTTGGTAATAAGGCTTGTACCTGAACGGTGCATGCCCAGTATAACGACTAACTGCCTCGACATAATTGAATCAACCAGGGTTCGCGGGAGGAAGGCGCCGGCATTTTAACATGCTAGCGACCTTCCCTATTGTCTAAATCCAAAGAGTTTTATCTTGGCTATCGTTAGTTACCGCCTGGGATCTTGTTAAACGGTATACCCTTGTCTGCCCGCATGTCTTCCGGTAAACCCAACACTCTCTCAGAAATAATATTGCGAAGAATCTGATCGGTACCACCTTCAATACGAACAGCGGGTGAACGCATCAACATCGCCTGAAGGCGAGCGGATCCAGATGCAATCTCCGGATCAACAATCGCACCGGACAAGCCCTGAAGGTCGAGTGAAAACTTGGCAATATCCTGCATCATGCCACCGGCTACCAGTTTACCGATGCTATTTTCCGGCCCGGGGGTTTCTCCCTTGGACAACGCGGAGATTGCGCGCGCAGCGGTGTTCTTAAGACCAGCGCTCTTGGCATACCAATCAGCGAGCTTTGAGCGTACGGCCGGATCATTAATGGCGGTGCCAGAGGCGATCCTGAGCCCATCAACCAACTCTTTGATTTCTGGAAAACCTGTGGTGATGCTGCCGCCAATCGCCAGCCGTTCGTTCATCAGCGTGGTGAGTGAGACTTTCCAGCCTTCTCCTACCTCTCCCAGTCGCTGGGCATCAGGAATACGCACGTTTTCGAAATAGACCTCGTTAAAACCGCTATCTCCATTTGCCTGTTTAATAGGCCGGATGTCTACTCCGGCGGACTTCATATCCAGGAAAAACATTGTCAGCCCACGATGCTTCGGTACCTCTGGATCCGTCCGTGTAATCAGGATCCCAAAGTCACTATGCTGCGCACCGGAGGTCCATATTTTTTGGCCATTAATGACCCAGTCATCGCCATCTTTTTCGGCCCGGGTACGAAGCCCCGCCAAATCTGAGCCGCTGCTTGGCTCAGAGAAAAGCTGGCACCAGACCTCTTCACCACTCGCCAGTTTCGGCAGATAGTGCTTTTTCTGATCTTCACTGGCATAGGTCATCATCGTGGGCGCGCACATTCCCTGCCCGATGATAAACATACGACTAAGCTGGCCGTAGACACCTTCTTCCTGGTTCCAGATCACACTCTCTATTGGAGTGGCGCCTCGTCCTCCGTAATCCTTTGGCCACTGAAGACAAGCCCAGCCGGCATCTGCCTTCGTCTTCTGCCATTGCTTTGCCTCAACCATGGGATCAAAACCATCTAAGTTGATAGACCCAAACCCGCTGGTTGAAAGCGGTTCAAATAAATTCTCGGGTGCGTTCTTGTTGATCCAGGTTCTGACTTCAACCCGAAATGCTGCTTCTTCCTGTGTATCGCTAAAATCCATCATCTATCTCCTAATTTTTATGGCCTTCTTCAGGCAGCATTCGGCAGGGCTGAAACCAATTTGTCTTCCCATGTTGAAAGACCCCCGAGCACCAGGGTCAGATAATTGGATCTGCGGTAGTAAAGG
>JABBBA010000106.1 GCA_018607685.1 K189A clade bacterium
GAACAACGCTGCTTCAAAAAACTGGTGTTGGCTATCCGCAGGTAAAAGATCCGGGTAAAGAACAGCCACCATCGAATAAATCCAGGCAGAACCCGTGCCAAGTGCAATCAATGTGTCCATCGTGGTAGAACGATGCCTGGCAGCACTGAAGGCGCCACGAAAGAAATGTCCTCCGGCAATCAGCATGCAGGCCAGCGTTCCGATACCAATAGCCACCCAAAGGGTTATTTCACTTAAAGGTGGCAGGTACCCGAACCACATATCCGCCATTAGCAAGAAACCACCCGCGAGGGCCAGGGCGGATCGAAAAAGTGATTTCCTCAGCAGGTTAGCTGCTTCATTTTCCTGGGACTCGATCGAGTCGTTGAGCAATAGCCTGGCGTCATAGCCTGCATCGCTCACCGCCTGGATCAAGGCCAATGCCAGGACGTCACCTGTGACAGCGGCTGTTTGACCGGCAAAGTTGACTGATGCTATCTGCACGCCCGGCACATCGTTAAGCGCAGATTCCACCGTGCGGACGCAGCCGGCGCAGGTCATGCCGTTCACCGACAGAAGGATCGTTTCCTGGGTACCGGATTTCTTCATACCGGCACTATAAAGGTTGTAGCAGCTCCAGAGTCCAGCTTCTATTTCGGCCGAAATAGTCAGCGAAGCTAATCAATAGTGGGCGGTGTGGCCCTTAAGGTTATCGCCACACCGCACCACTAAAGGGTCAGGCGGGGTCGGCGATTTTGAGCAATTGCTTGCCGAGGTTCTTACCCGTAAACAGACGATTCAGGGTGTCCGGGATGTTTTCAAACCCTTCCTGCAAATCAATCTGGAATTTGAGCTCACCGGATTGAACCCAACCCAGAAGCTCTTCAACGGCAATCCCGGCTCGATCCATATAATCAATAACAATGAATCCCTCCATACGGGCGCGCATGATGACTAGGTTCATCAGGTTAACGGGGCCAGGAACCGGCTCTGTTGCGTTGTAGGCTGAGATACCACCACAAAGCACAACCCGGGCCTTCATGTTGATGTGATTAAGGGCTGCCTCAAGGATTTCACCGCCGACATTATCGAAGAAGACATCGACCTTGTTTGGACAGGTTTCAGCAATCCTCTCATCAACATTCTCGTTCTTGTAATCGATGACATCATCGAACCCCAGTTCATCTTTCAGCCACTGACATTTTTCAGGTCCACCTGCTATTCCAACAACACGGCAGCCCTTGATCTTGGCAATCTGGCCGGCAACGGAACCCGTTGCGCCAGCCGCCCCAGAAACAAGTACAGTCTCCCCTGCTTTAGGCTCGCCCAGATCGAGCAGACCCCAGTATGCAGTCAAGCCAGTAATGCCCAGCACAGACATCATCATTTCAGGCGTAATACCATCGGGTACCTTTGATAAGCCCATTGGACCCTGTCCGGGTGCCGCAATGACAAAATCCTGCCAACCGCCGGTTGTCTGTACCAGGTCACCCTTGGCAAAATCCGGGTGATTGGATTCCAGCACCTGACCAACGGATCCAGCACGCATCGGCTCACCTAACTGAACTGGCGGAAGATAACTCTCACGGTCTTCCATCCAGCCACGTTGCGTTGGGTCAAAAGACAAAAACAGGTTCCTGACGAGAACTTCGCCTTCACCCGGCTCCGGTATCGGACTCTCGGCATATTCAAAGTTTTCCTTACCGACCACGCCGTGTGGGCGTTTCGCGAGTAACCACTGGCGATTTGTGTTCATAGCTGTTCCTGGTTTGTTAATGTAGGCGGGCAGTATACCCGTGTGCGGGTTATACGTTGAACCATCGGAAATAGTTCACGTTTAAGGAGGCCGAATCAGCTTCATGGACCTGCCTGAGACTAATGGGCGACCCACTGAAATGCGCTATTTCCCATCGCCTGCATAAGCCGTTCGCTCGCCTCATGCATAGTAAGTGCAGGGGTCAGCCTCAGGGTGAATGATGTATAGCCCGGCACTCGAGCTCGGCCATTGCCCTGCGTTGTGTGATTGTTGTCATCAAGCCATTTTGTCATCAAGCCACGCACGTGTTTCGTGTGATGCGTTCAATTTCGTTCAACGGTTAATCCGTGGCAATCATTTGACAAATAAATATCACACGTTTTACTTATCTACAGAATGCCGCTAACCCCCGTATACGCATGCAAGAATCCACATGCTTTGCCTGCCACAACACCAGCAAGACTCCTAAAGATATACCGATACAAAAAGGACATGGAAGAGACGATGAACAAAGAAAATTTCGCATTTAACGAAAAGATCATTGAGGAATTCCGAGCAAACGAAGGCAAGGTGGCCATGTTTGCAGGTATGCCAATGATCATCTTGCACACCATCGGCAGGAAATCTGGCAAAACACTGCTAGTGCCACTGGTCTTGACCGTCAAAAAAGAGGGTGAAATGCTGTTGTTTGGTTCTTTCGCGGGCGCCAAGAACGATCCGGCCTGGGTGCACAATTTGCGCGTAAACCCGACGATTGATGTAGAAATTGGAACCGGTCAATTTTCGTCACAAATTGAAGAACTGTCTGCAGGTGACGCAAAAGAAGCCTGCCAGAGAACGGCTTCGAACAACAAAACCTTTGCTGGTTATATGGAATCTGCAGCCCCACGAGACATCCCGGTGTTCCGCGTTACTCACCTGTAAAGCCCGGGGTCAACGCTTTGAAAATAAGCCAGTCAACTCAGTGATGAGTGATCATGGCTTACCACCTTCAATATAATCATCAATCAGATCGTGATACCGGGAAACTCTGCTTTCCTG
>JABBBA010000218.1 GCA_018607685.1 K189A clade bacterium
AGGCGCGAGCTTTCTACATCCAGGTTCAGTTTGAACTGGTCGTCGATATGACTCAGCGTCAGGTCCAGTTCGCCTTTGGAATGATCTCCGTTCCACTCCATCTTTTTGCTGGTTAGTTGTCCCGCGGACAGCGTGAGCTCAGTTTCTATGCTGGTGCTGTACGCTGCTGAAGCCCAGACTTTGTCCGCCGTGAATTTCAATTCACCTTCTGCGAAATCGAGCCATTCACCCGCCATCTCCTGTGAAGAAAAGACAGAAGACGTTTTTGTTGGTTTCTTTACGGTTCCTTTTTCGGCGATCAGGTCCGGTTTCAACAAGGGGAGGTATAGCGATTCGGATCGTAGGTTCAGCTCGAAGGTCGGTGGCTGGGTGTTTTGAAAAGTGCCTCGGCCGGAGAGGTCTGATTCGCCGATCGTCATGCTGAAGTCATCAAGTATCAGTTCGTCCCGACTGCCTTCGAGTTTAAAAGTTGCCAGGTAGCTGCGGTCCAGGAATTGATATTCGACCCCAAGCAAGCCGCCAAGCTCAGTGGTACTGGGTCCTTTAAGTGAAAGTTCCCCGGTGGTTTTACTGAAGTTGGGTGGCCTGTCGACTGACACATTGCCGCTAACCTCATGTTCCCCAATCCTGGTGTTAAGGTTTGTGAAGTTCAGTAAGTCGTCGGCCGCCTCCACGTTAGCCGAGATGCTAAAGGGTAATGGCTGAAGGGTATGCGACACCCATGGGCCAATCAGATTCTCTACGTTTTTACCGTCTGCCTTTATCTGCAGCGTTGATCCTGCATGGCGCGGACCACCGGTAATGCGAGCTGAAAGATCTACCGTTCCAGCTGCGAGGGTGGCATGTAACTCGTTCACCAACCAGGTGCCCTGCTGGTTCTCGATTTTTGCCGTAAACGAATAAGGTAGCGCCTGCACTGTTTGTCGTTCCGGGTCCTGCAGCAGCTGTCGGAGATCGTTGCCGGAAAAGGCCAGGTCAAGATTGAGTCCATGCAGGTTCAATGTGTCACCGATAACACCGCCGGCGCGGAGTGAGTGCTCGCCGGAGATCACCTCGAGCTGATCAAGCACGAGTAACTGCCTTGAGCCGTGGGCAGACAATGAAGACTCAAACGGAAAGGTTCGAACAGGCCCCGGGTCCTCCAATAGTCCCGCCGCCAGTGCACGCGCATTGGGTACCTTGATTGTCAGCGTCGTGTCAAAAGTGACTTCGGGTTCCATCACGATATTGACCAGACCGTTGACCGCCATTACGTCTGAATCCATACGCAGCTTATCAAGCGTAATGTGATTGCCCTTCTTCGTAATCACCGCCGCCGCGCGGACCGGAATACCCGGCAGCTTGATGCCAAAGCACTGTCCAAGCGTTGCCATCGTTGCGCCGCGCGCAGTCACGTTCAGGTCAACGTCACCGGGCGATTCATTAATAGTGCCCATCGCATTTAGATGAAACGTCGCGTTCCTGGCATCAATGAACACGCGCTGACCAATATCCTCAATGGTCACTTCTGCGACAATATCCAGCGGTTCGGCGGGCAGATTGCAGGCCTCAGCAATAGGCTTGATAAAGTTCGGTCTGAATTGTTTGCCCGCTATCTTTAAATGCATCCCCGTCGTGTCAGGCAGTTCTGGAATCCTGGCGGAGACCGTCAGGGTTCCTTGTTCAATTTGAAAGTTCAGTTCGGGTATGTCGAGGACGGTGTCCTTGAATGAAAAGTTGCCCGAGGCCAGAAAAGGTTTAGGTGCCAGACGCAGCTCGTTGAACATTGCGCCGGCTTCATACAGGGAGGGGCCGGATAGCAGGAAGCTGGCATCGACTGAATCAAACTGCTCGACATGTTGAGTGGTGCCATCCATCCGCACAGTAAACCCAGCGATAGAGCCGTCTATATTGAACTCGTAAGTATCGTCATTTTTGTGATCTGCGATATGCGCGTTAACGCTGATGTTGCCGTCACGAAGTTCGTGAACCCCCAACAAATAAAGCAGGGGGCGAACGTCGGGGGAGTTGATAGTGACATCAAGGTTCACGCCGGTCAGGTCGAACAGGGAATCCAGCACACCTTTTGCGGTGACTGACAAATCGCCCCACTCCACAGCGATATCCAGAGGTTCCTCAGTGCTGGCTTCATCGGGCAACCCATAGTGTCCTGATATGGTGAACGGCGCTTTGTTGAGCTCGCCGTTACAAACCAGATCGGCGAGGTTGTCATGTTGGCGGCTTTTGCCGATACAGGAGACAATCTGTGCGTTCCAGTCCTGGTCTTCGTCGGCATAGCTGATTGTCAGGTTCTGGAGGCCAAATGCCAGCGGGATCAGGGGCCGTCGCATCGCTGCAGCATTTCCCTCGGAGGGTTTGAGTTGAAGTTCGGCATCACCCACCAGAATTCGTGTCAGGTTAATCTCGTCAGTGTAGAACCAGTCGACGAGATTCATTTCCACAACCAGGAAGTCAGCCTGTAAACGTGCGTCGGAATGATCCATACGAACGCCACGCAGGCTCGCACTGAACAATTTGCCCAGTTCAATATCGGCTACCTCATCAATAAAGATTTCCCGGTCCAGCAATATCGAGATGGTGCGCTCTATCACGTAGGCACGGGTAGAAAACGTCAGGGCAGTCAAAAGCGCCGCGATGGCAATGAAGGCCGCGAAAGCGATGGTCCAGCGGTTAAAACGTTTCATTGTCGCCATGGTTGCATAGACAGGTGGTAGGTAGGTGCTTAGGGCAGATG
>JABBBA010000163.1:0-681 GCA_018607685.1 K189A clade bacterium
GGGCAAACCTTTTACCTTTAGTGCAGGACTAGCTCACAGCACAGGCGGCGACCAGGAACCGATTGAACTATTTCGCCGTGCTACTTCAGCCCTGGATACTGCACGGCGCTCAGGCGGCGGTCGTCTGTGGGTTGATGGCGGTGAATCCGATATTGATTCGCGAGAGATGAGTGGTGGCAAAGACTACCGGCACGTTGTTCTACTGTGGAATGTAATGAATGCATTAGCCTCCGCCAGTGACCTTGAGACGATGTGTGACGAGTTCAGCCGACACCTTTTCCATGTTTTCAGGACGCAACGCTCGGCACTGCTGAGTGTTGTCGATGACAGGATCAATCTTGAGGTTGGCTATACCCAGGATGCTGGCAAGACCAGCCACATATCAGACCTGCAGCTAAGTGAGCGTGAGTTTGCCGCTGTTAAAGCGGTATCAAAAGGAGAGTGGCCGGATCAGCTGCTTAGCCACACGGCGCTGTTTGATCTTGCGGGGCGATGGGTGCTGTTCCTGTCTGGCACTGAGTTTAACGATGAGGACCAGTCCTTTCTGTCAACGCTAAGCACCTATTTTGGCAGTAGTATCTCGCGCTTTGATGTTGAGCCGGAGCCTGTCCAGGTCTACGATTCGACGGACCAGCAGCTGGTTTATGGGTCTGCGGAAATGCAGCATGTGCTGGATACGGC
>JABBBA010000163.1:691-2731 GCA_018607685.1 K189A clade bacterium
GATTATTGGTGAAGCACCGGCCATGCAGGAAGTGTTCCGCGCCATTGGTCGCTTGTCTCACTCAAATATTACGGTGTTGATTAATGGTGAGTCAGGTACCGGTAAAGAAGTGGTCGCCAGGTACATTCACCAAAAGGGCGACCGCCATGAAAAGCCACTGGTTGTGGTGGATTGTGGTGCCGTTGCACCCAGCCTGATAGAGAGCGAACTTTTTGGTCACGTTAAGGGTGCTTTCACCGGCGCGACATCCAACTTCACGGGACGATTGAAAGAAGCCAGCGGTGGAACGGTGTTGCTGGATGAAATTGGTGAACTGCCGTTAGAGACGCAGGTAAAACTGCTTCGATTCGTTCAGGACAGGCAGGTCGCAGCAGTTGGGTCGAATAAATATGAAACAGTCGATGCCCGGGTTATCGCCGCGACCAATCGAGATCTGAAAGAGATGGTCGCTGAAGGCAGGTTCAGGGAAGACCTCTATTATCGGCTTAATGTTTTTTCAATTTCTGTCCCGCCGCTACGTGATCGACAGGGTGACATCTTGAAAGTTGCAAGGTACTACCTGCAGCAGTTTGCCGCGCGGTACAACAAAACGGTCACAGGTTTTACCCCTGATGCCGAACAGGCTCTTCTGGGTTACACCTGGCCAGGTAATATTCGCGAGCTGTCGAATGTAGTGAACAGGGCCGTGATACTGAGCAAGGACCAATTGATTACTCCCATCCAGTTAGGCGTATTTGGTGGTTCATCTGAACTGCGTGAACCACCACGACCTACCAGCGGGCTCCGCCCGATTTTAAAAGCAGTAGTAGACCTGGGTGCAAGCGGGAGTAAACCGCTGGCGGTTGGACGCTACCTTGAGGAGGACTTTATCCTCATGAGTATTAACCATCATGGCGGCGTGCTTAACCGGGCCGCACTCTCAATTGCGATGCCAGAATCAACGCTGCGTCGAAAGATCCAGAAGATAGAATTAGACTACGGTTCTGCGGATCCTGAACGTCCAGATGACTGGCCCGTTACGCCTGAGCTCTATCATGAAGTGATGCAATTGGCCTCGCAGGAAACTGGGCAGCCCCTGGATATTCTTGCGTTGATGTTGATGAGCGAAGTCGAAGACCGAAAACTAAGCCGCAGTGTTCGTGCACAGCTGCTGGGTGTATCACTGCCAACCTACCGTCGAATGACAGAAAATTCCGCCGATATTTCCTGAATTGTAAAATACTGCGGAAAATAATGGCGAATATACCCACCATTTCTCGCCACTATTTTCTGAAAAAAATGGCGAATCTCCCCAAATCCCAATAAAAACAACAAGTTAGATTGTTGGCACGGCTTATGCTTTTTAGAGGGGGCAAGGCTGGTGTTCCTGATTTTGTGCACTAACCTTGGCAGCCCGCGAACAAAAAGGGCGGTCCCCAGTATCTTATTGTTAGGGGTGTTACGAACTTGGAGAGAAGAATAATAATGATGCAAAAACTTTCATTACTTACAGCGGCAGTGATATTTGCACTGGCACAAATCCATGCAGATCTAACAAATCACTCGGAAACACAAGTCCAGCAGGCGGAATCGACTTCTGCTGGAAATAATCTGAACCCTGAATTCGCACGCTACCTCTGGGAAGAGTCAGCGGGTGACAGCTCTATGGAAGACGCGGACAAGGATGTCCACCACGAAGGATTCGTGGGTGATGCCTGGATGGCAAGCGGCGACCTGATGCTGGCACGGTATTTGTGGGAAGAAGAAGGGAATGCGATAGATCAGAATCAAAGGATTGGTCGCTACCTGTGGGAAGAGAGTGCTGGTGACAGTTTTATGGAAGACGCGGACAAGGATGTCCACCACGAAGGATTCGTGGGTGATGCCTGGATGGCAAGCGGCGACCTGATGCTGGCACGGTATTTGTGGGAAGAAGAAGGGAATGCGATAGATCAGAATCAAAGGATTGGTCGCTACCTGTGGGAAGAGAGTGCTGGTGACAGTTTTATGGAAGACGCGGACAAGGATGTCCACCACGAAGGATTCGTGGGTGATGCCTGG
>JABBBA010000386.1 GCA_018607685.1 K189A clade bacterium
CGCGTCGTTAATCAGATTTTTGTCCAGACCTTCTACCTTGTCGGGCGAAGGCACCAGCTCTTCAATGGAAATAGCCTGCGCAGGGGTCACGCCCCATGTCACTGTCGGCTTAATGTCTGCTGCGCTAATCAGGACTTCGTCGTCATAGGTAGCATCGGCATCACTGGCATAGGCACGCCATTTTTCACAGGCCGCATTGTAATCGGCAGGTACTCTTTCACGGCCTTTCAAAAATTCAAACGTGGTTTCATCCGGATTGATGTAGCCGCACCGTGCACCACCTTCGATGCTCATATTACAGATAGTCATTCGCTCTTCCATGGTCATCGCATCGATTGCAGACCCGGCATATTCGTAGGCAAAACCCACACCGCCGTTCACGCCCAAAATACGAATGATATGCAGGATGACGTCTTTTGCCGTCACGCCTACTGACAGCTCACCATCGACTTTGATTCGTCTGACCTTAAGCGGGTCCATGGCCAGTGTCTGGCTGGCGAGTACGTCACGCACCTGACTGGTACCAATCCCAAGTGCGATACACCCGAAGGCGCCATGGGTTGCCGTATGACTATCGCCGCAACAGATGGTCATGCCTGGCTGGGTTAACCCCAGCTCCGGACCCACGACATGGACAATGCCCTGAGAACCTGACTCTGGAGCGAAAAACTCAATACCATGCTCGCTGGTGGCATCGCTGAGCACCTGGATCATTTTTTCGGCCATATCGTCAGACAGCGGCCTGGATTGGTTATCCGTAGGAATAATGTGATCGACCGTCGCGTAGGTCCGTTTGGGGTAGGCAACGCCCAGCCCCTTATCTTTCAACATGCCAAAGGCCTGCGGGCTGGTCACCTCATGAATAAGGTGCAGGGCCATAAATACCTGGAATTGGCCATTGTCTAGTTGCCGGACGACGTGGTCATCCCATACTTTTTGGAAGAGATTCTTGCCCAATGTTTACTCCGAAGTTTGTGACCGATCAGAAAAAAGGCGGCAAGTTTAGCATGAAATGTGCAGCGCACTATCGCATTTTGGAATGGTTGGGATTCCAGAAACACTATAAAAAATAGATGTTTAGGTACCTTTCTTGTTCGCAAGCTCAATTATCTGATTGGCGAATTTGGAGTTCGGCAGCACCTCGTAGAAGAACTGGCTTGTTCTGGCGCCTGCGACCACGGCATCGCCCTTATAGCGACCCACCCTGCCCTCGCGGACCACCATATCGCGCAGTTTTCCTGCCACATCGGGATACTGGCCAACATAGAAGTTCTCTTCAACGAGACCTGATTTAGCCTTCAGCCTTCGGAAGTGGACCTCTGTCTGCAGTTTTTCGAAGGCGGCATCATCAATAACGATGCCGTTAACGTTATAACGAAGGAGCTTCTGCCCCTTGTCAGCCTTGACGCCCTCACTGTCATCCAGCAGGTAGGCACCGACATTAAAATTCCCGGAATCATGGTCTTCGCGCAGCTTCCAGGAACAGGATGACATGCGATCAGCATCGCCAATTGCTGAAGAAATCATGATTGGGCGATTATCATCAAACAGGAACAACGGCCGGTCATTTGAATAGCAAATACCTATACCGATTTCCAGTGTGGGTAAGCCCGTCTGCTTCGAATTCGAATTCTTCGAGGTCACAATATCAATCATTTCCTTCGCCATGCCGCAGGCGCGGGAGACACTGAACCATTCATCAGGTGCATTGTTGTATTCATAAACGCCAAGGATGACGGCATCGCCTTCAATGAAGACCTTAACCGCACCGTAAGCCGCCAGCCGCTCGGTGATAGGATTGAAAAACCGCAGCGAAAAATAGGACGCGGGGTTCAGCCCCTGCTTTGTAAGCTCCGCGGTGACCGTTGTTGAGCCTCTTACATCGGCCTTCAGAATCGTGTGGTGGACAATTTCCGGTTCCTCGTCCGTGCCAACCTCTTTGACTTCGACACTACTCAGCAGGCGGTAAAGATTACCACCGGCCTTGGCTAATTGGATCTTTTGGGGATCTGTAATAACAGAAAGACGGTTAAACATTCGATGTGCAAAACGGTAATACTTCAGGTGCAGGCGATACCGACAATAGTCTGTCAGCATTCTGACCGTCAGGTCATCTTCAGACTCGCGCATCATCTTGTCGAACTCGACTTTGTATTCCTCAAGCCTCTCCTGAAGCGCGGCGCCACCTTCCGCTGTTCCGTCCACCAGTTTCTGGACCTTTTCCGGCTCGACCCCGGACACAAACCCTAGAATCTCCTCCAGGTCGATCAGGTCAAGGTCTGCCTGTGTCACCTTCTCACGCAGGGTATAGCTCACCAGTACCTTTCGGATGGTTTTATTGTCACCGACGGATTTGCGCAGATCCTGCGCTATCTTGTGCAGCTTTTTGACATCGCCCTTTAGGCTCCAGTTCGCGGAGAACCCCATGCCTTCCTGGCCAAGGTAGCGTTGGTGAACTTTCTCATCAAACAGCAGCCGCGCATTACCGGGATGTTCGAGCCAGCTGAAGGTTTCCGAGACGGTTTCCTTCTGGTCTTCAGAGGGGCCAAGAATGGTTTGCGAGGCGAACAGCCCGCCCAGCTCGTCATAAACCTCAGACTGGGCGGAGCTGAGTTTTGCATCATTGGACAGTGGCGCAAACGCCTGGCTTGCAAACGCTTTTTTGAAGCCTGCCTCCAGGGCCTCATTCAGCTTTTCGAATT
>JABBBA010000008.1 GCA_018607685.1 K189A clade bacterium
GGAACAGGCCAGGGTCTCTGCCTCAAACATGCTCGGGGGCGACAAGATCTATGCCTCTGTGCCATGGTTCTGGAGTGATCAATACGAGCTAAAACTCCAGATGGTCGGATTCTCGGCTGATGGAGACACCAGTGTCCTTCGAGGCGACATGGCGGCGAACCAGTTTGCTGTCTTCTATCTAAAAGATGGCAAAGTTGTTTCGGTCGACGCCGTCAACAGCCCGAAAGAGTTCATGGTTTGCAAACAGCTTTATGGCAAGGCCGTGGATCCCGCTGCCCTTGCGGACACAACCGTAGAGCTAAAAACCCTGCTAAACTAATTTTTTTTAAATTTTCAAATTTTTCGTTTTTTTAAGGCAAGCCGTACAGGAGGAATTATGCCACAAGTAAAATTCATCGAGTTCAATGGAACAGAACACAATATTGACGCAAATAATGGTGAATCCATTATGAGCGTCGCTACCAGCAACCTTGTCCCTGGAATCGATGCGGATTGTGGCGGAGAGTGCTCCTGCGCTACTTGCCACGTTTTAATCAGTGCAGATTGGCAAGCTAAACTGGATGCGGCTACTGACTCGGAAGAATCAATGCTCGACCTTAACCCGGACAGAAGCGCTGAATCTCGATTGAGCTGCCAGATAATCGTAAGCGATGATCTGGACGGCATTGTGGTAAATCTTCCCGAGTTCCAGTACTAGGGAACGAACCGGCACACCTACAGTATTCGATACCAAAAGGAGCACATCATGAGCGAAGCGGTAAAATTAGCAGAAGATCCCTATTCCATTCCCCTGGAAAACATCAATGTCAGTGACGCCAATTTGTTTATGAATGACAACCACTGGGGTTACTTCGAAAGGCTGCGAAAGGAAGACCCTGTTCACTACTGCCCGGACAGCATGTTTGGCCCCTACTGGTCTGTGACCAAGTTCAACGACATCATGGAGATCGAAAAGAACCATGAAGCGTTTTCTTCAGAAGGTGGCATTACGCTTGCTGATCGAGCCAAAGATTTCCAGACGGTTAACTTTATTTCGCTCGATCCGCCACGACACGACGTCCAACGCAAAGCAGTGACCGGCGTAGTCGCACCCATGAACCTCGCGAAACTCGAGCCTATCATCCGTTCACGAGCGATCAAGATTCTGGATGAAGTACCCATCGGTGAAGAGTTTAATTGGGTCGAACATGTCTCGATCGAACTTACGACGCAGATGCTGGCGACCCTGTTTGATTTCCCGTTTGAGGAACGCTCCAAACTGACTTACTGGTCAGACATGGCAACCAGTGGCGCGCTGGGCGGCGGACCAACACCAGAACCTGTACGCCAGGCTGCGTTGCTGGAATGCCTTGAGGTATTCACGAACCTTTGGAACGAAAGAGCTCAAAAAGATCCAAGTGAGGCCAATGACCTGATCACCATGATGGCGCATAACCCAAACACCCAGAATATGGATCCAATGGAGTATCTGGGCAATCTGATTCTGCTAATTGTTGGTGGCAATGACACAACCCGAAACTCTATTTCAGGAGGCGTCTATTTCCTCAACCAATTCCCCGATCAGTTGGCGAAGGTAAAAGAAGACCTGTCCCTCATCCCCAAAATGGTGCCTGAAATCATCCGATACCAGACACCCCTCGCTTATATGAAACGGCGAGCAACGCGGGATTACGAGATTCGAGGAAAAACCATAAGGGATGGAGACAAAGTGGCCATGTGGTATGTCTCCGGGAATCGTGATGATGACGTGATTGAGAACCCTAACGAGTTCATTGTCGATCGCAATACTCCCCGTCATCATCTTTCATTTGGCTTTGGGATCCACCGCTGTATGGGGAACCGTCTGGCGGAGATGCAGTTGCGAATCGTCTGGGAAGAAATCCTGAAACGCTTTGAGCGTATCGAAGTAATGAGGGAACCTGAAAGAATCCAGTCCAGTTTCGTCAAAGGCTACGCCGACCTGCAGGTCGTGGTGACCGCGAAGAAATAGCAGATACCGGAGAATGTCCGAGCCGAACAAAAGCCGAATCTACTACCAAACATCACCCGATGGTGTCGTAGTTGTAAAGGACGGAACCCGGCTCGCCGTTTACAGGTCCACCGAAGAACTGATCGAGACTCACATCAAAGGCCTTCTTGCCAAGGACCAACAGGACACCAGGAAGGTTCGTGAAATTTTGCGCAGCTATCGCCCTTCCGACGCCATCAGCGGGCGAGATTAAACGTGGAGCTACACACCAGTCTCTGGAACGACGTCCAGGCTTTCCACTTTAACCAGGCCGACCTCGCAATTCTTCGACACGCATTGCCCGGGTTAACCGTTGTAGCCCATGACAATGAATCAAGTTTTCTTGAACGAGCAGATTCCGCTGAAGCGGTCTTGACGTGGGAATTCGACGCCAGATGGTATCAACGGTTCACCAAACTCAAGTGGATCATGACGCCCGCAGCAGGAAACGATTGGGTAGAGGCTGACTCTTCGGGCCGAGTCAGCACTATTCACGGCACCTTTCACGGCAACCTTCTGGCGGAATCACTACTCAGCGCGATTCTCTTTATGAACCATAGAATGCCAGGGATGTGGCGAAACTTTGCCAATCAGGGTTGGGACCGGAATTTACAAAAAGAAAGTCGCCTGCTGAAGAATCAGACCGTATTGATCATTGGATACGGCAGCAT
>JABBBA010000194.1:0-1929 GCA_018607685.1 K189A clade bacterium
ACCCAGCCACCATTGGGCAGCACCGACCCACTTGACCTGTATGCCTGGCTCGAAGACTACGTATCCAAGACAGGTGGAAATGCCATGGCCATTTCACACAACGGCAACCTGTCTAACGGCATCATGTTTCCAGTAGACCAACAGTACAGTGGAAGAGAGATTGACCTCAAATATGTCGAAGCACGCGCTAAATGGGAAGTGCTTTATGAAGTAACGCAGATCAAAGGTGATGGTGAGGCTCATCCTTTCCTCTCACCCAATGATGAATTTGCAGATTACGAAAACTGGGATGTAGGCAATCTTGACCTGAGCAAAGCAAAAACAAATGAAATGCTCGAATTTGAATATGCCCGGTCAGCGCTTAAAAACGGCCTGCTACTGGAGGAAAAGCTCGGCGTTAACCCCTACAAATTTGGCCTGGTCGGTGCGACGGACAGCCACACAGGTATGACCACCGCAGAAGAAGAGAACTTCATGGGCAAACATGCCGGTTACGAGGCGTCGCCCACCCGTCTGGATCACCCATTTATGAACACCGAAGCCGGAACCCTTTATAGCTGGCAGCAGGTCGCCTCTGGTCTACAGGCAGTCTGGGCAAAAGAAAATACAAGAACAGCCATCTTTGATGCAATGAAGCGCAAGGAAACCTATGCCACCACCGGCCCTCGCATCTCCGTCCGTTTCTTTGGTGGATGGGACTTTACTGAAGATGATCTTGATACACGCCAACCAGTATTCCTCGGTTACGAAAAGGGTGTACCCATGGGTGGAGATCTCAACAGGACGGACTCGGACAAGGCACCTTCTTTTATGGTCTATGCTCTGCGCGACCAAATGAGCGCTAACCTTGACCGTATTCAAATTGTCAAAGGCTGGGTTGACGAAGACGGTACACAGGAGAAAGTATACAACGTTGCCTGGTCTGGAGACCGAAAACTGAACCGAAAGGGAAAGTTACGCCCCGTTGGCAACACGGTTAATCTGGAAAATGCCAGCTGGAAAAATACTATCGGAGCCTCGGAGCTTGCTACCTTTTGGACAGACCCCGACTTCGACCCTGACCAGCGTGCCTTCTACTACGCACGGGTACTCGAGATTCCAACTCCTCGCTGGATCGTCTATGACGCATTCCGCTTTGGAATAGAAATTCCCGAAGGTGCGACGACGATCGGACAGGAACGCGCTTACACATCCCCCATCTGGTATACACCCTAAGGTAATAAAATGATCGGGCAAATAATTCGGCTTAAAGTATTGGAAGGTAAAGAAGCAGAGCTCGAAGCACTGGTATCGCAACTGATGCACGACGTTACCTCCAATGAACCAGGCTCAATCTATGATGTGCGCCGGGTTCGCGGTCAGCCTCGAACCTATTTTTACTTTGTGTCGTTTCCCGATCAGGCCGGTTACGACCGCTATATGGAAGCCGCTTACCACACCGAAATGTCACCCAAAGCACTAGCCCTTCTGGATGGTGACCCGCTGATCGAAGACCTCGACGCTTTCAGCTGATAGAGGTTCCTACCAGCGGTCAAAACGCATCACATCTGCGACCGGTCTTCGGCTGACCGGTCCAAATTTTCCCTTGGGATAACCAACCGGAATCAGGCAGAGTGCTGCAAAGGTTTCCGGCAGGTTCAATACTTCCCTGACCGCATCCTGGTCCCTTAAGGCAAGCGTGGTAGGCGCTGCGCCCAACCCCAGGGAACGCGCGGTGAGCAGCAGGTTTTGAATACCTGGCCAGACCGAACCCGCACTCCGATACACCCCCATGCCATCAACCTTTTCGGGATAGTCAAAACAGGCCACTATCAATGCTGGAATTTCATGCATGTGATCCATTTGCCAAACAACGGAATCAAGAAGACGTTTGTGTTTTTCGTTAGGTGGGTTCGCCCGCTGTGGTGCAATGTAGGGTTCCGCATGTTT
>JABBBA010000194.1:1939-2676 GCA_018607685.1 K189A clade bacterium
CCGCCAGCTTCTGTTTCTGGGCCGGATCCCGCACAATAATCCATCGGGCATTTTGGGAGTTCGACCCTGAAGGAGCCTGATTCGCCGCGTCAATCAGCTTGACCAGGTCCTCTTCAGGGACGTCACGGGTTTCCAGTCGGCGCATGGCTCGACAGTTATACATTGCCTCGGAAAGGGACATTACTTCAGACACTTTAACGACTCCATCGACTCAACTTTATGTTGAGCCGGAGTATACACGCCTGAATCACATCTATTCGAATGCAAACTGCTCGGTCGTTACCGTTGCCTGTGCCTGCTCAGAATAACGGGGCCCTGATACTGCATCAGGCGCAAACTCGTCATTCAACGTTGCCAGCAGTTCAGCCGGTAGCTCAATCGCTGCCGCATTGAAGTTATCTTCCAGATGCTGAAGATTAGTCGTGCCGGGGATAGGAATCGCGCCGCTATCCTGGGCAAGGGTCCAGGCCAGGGCTAGCTGTGCAATCGTACAACCCAGTTCGCTTGCGTGTTGCCGCGCTATGTCGAGCAGACCCAAATTGGCCGAAAAATGCGGGTCAGTGAAACGAGGAAAAGTACGCCTGAGATCGCCGTCCTGATAACCATTCGGATCAAGCGGCTCATCCGCCAGGTAACCTCGCCCCACAGGAGAGAATGGCACGAAAGTGACACCCAATTCATGGCACGCATCAAGCACTGCGATTTCCGGGTTACGCGTCATAAGCGAATATTCAGAC
>JABBBA010000041.1:0-446 GCA_018607685.1 K189A clade bacterium
CTGACCGCGTTGGCTTTTGGGCTAACCCGAAGCGTCTCAGCCAACGCGAAGCTTTTACAGGAAAGGAAATCTGCATGGTCAGAAGAGATGCTGGTTAGGGACACGTTAGAGCAAGTCACCCTGACATTATTAGTAGGGTCCTATGAGCCGGAAGCGGTCAGTCAGGCCAACGTAAGATTGCCTCTTGATGGCACCCCGGTGGGCGTCAATGGTATGACTGTTCGACTTCAAAGCTGGTCCGGGCTCTATAGCATGTCGCTATTCGGTTACGAGAATGTACAGCTGGTACTCGATCAGATGATGGATAAAAAAACGGCCCAACAGGTAAGCGCGGAAATTGCCGACTGGATTGACCAGGACAGTCGACGAAGGTTTCGTGGACGCGAGGCTGCAGATTATGCCAGCGATAGAATGGGGATGCGTCCGCGGAATGCGCCGCTTAGAAG
>JABBBA010000041.1:456-2676 GCA_018607685.1 K189A clade bacterium
ATCGATGAACTCCTGGAAATACCGTCGGTCACGCCGGAAATGATGAATGGGACAAATGAGGTCCCGGAATTGAGGGATATCTTTTTGGTAGGGGGCGAGGACAATTTTGACGTGGGGACAGCGCCCGAACTATTGATCGGACCTTTGCTCAAAGTCTCTGAATCAACCGTCAGAGAGATTGTAGAAGCGCGAAAGAGTGCAGATTGGGCTAAAGTACGCTTTCTGATCGATGAGAACCATTGGACGAACAACGATCATCCTTCCTTCTACAAAGGATTGAAGTTTCGAATCATGATTGAAACTAGTCGTAGTGTTACCTCAAGAGTACAAATAGAATTGACCCCATACGATCCATCAAGCCCATACGCCATCATAGACTGGCAGGTACCTGATTATCCCTATGAGTAGTTATAACGCCGAGATTATCCGAAAGCTAAAAGAAGCGCGGGATAAATGGTTTCCAAAAATTCTTATAGAATCAAAGAAAGCCGGATTCCAGATTTCCCGATTCGGCGAAGGGGCCTGGCATGTTGTTGAAGACCTTCAGGATTCACAGAACATTTTCGAACAGAGGGTTTTGCTGATTCCAGACTCAATGACTCTGTTTAAGCTGCGCGAGTTTCCCGCCGGTGCAGTCTCCAGGCAGACGCTGGCTGAAGCTGTGGAGCTTGATCTGGCGAGATGGTCTCCCTGGGTTGAAGACAACGAGTGCTACTTTTGGCCGAAACTCTGTGGTGACAAATGGCAGGTGGCTGTCTGGGTCTGGCAGGGGGAAGAGCTTACCAAATTGAGAAAGTCATTGGTTTCAACACCAACCCACGTGCTGCCTGCGCGAGCGTGGAAGATAGCGTCGCTTGAAATTGCACCCGCTAACTTTGTGCATATTGATAAAGAGATCGATGGAAGCTGGGTCTATACCGGTATGGGTGAGGATTTTTCCTCCCTGACTGTTACAGGGGTTCGCAGCGAGGCAGACGCAAATCGATTCAGGCTGGGCCTGGCGCGCCGTAGCCGGGGTTTGGCGACCTGTATTGACCTGCAGAGTCTCGATGACGTTCCTGAGTGGGAAGACAAGGCGATTGTCACCGCGTCGAACTTTACGCTACCTGAGTCTTCGGCCCTGGCGGTAGCCCGTCAACCAGGCATCAGTGATTGGTCTGACCCGTTTGTCTGGGCCAAACCGACGGGTGCATTGTTGTCGATATATGTCCTGTGGTTGTTGGGTAGTGGTCTGGTACTGGTAAAGCAGGGGCAAGAGATACAGGATCTTTCTTCTCGTGCAGGATCGGTGTCGAATGAAGTGCTCGATGCTCGTGCTGAGGTAGAGCGGGTCAATCAGCTGCTGGAACAGGTAGATCGCATACGTGCGAATCAGCTGGAACTTGAGGCCCTGCTTGCGTCTCTAAGCAAGTCCCTGCCAAAGAACGGTTGGCTGGAGCATATAGAGTATCGGGGCGACGATGACGACGGTGGGTGGCTGGAACTGACGGGTAAATCCGACCAAAGCACAGAGCTCGCAGCCATTTTGGAACAGATGCCCGAGGTAGAACAGGCCATGTTTCTGACGGATATTCGTCGGGATGCCAGAACGGGGCTCGAACCCTTCAAGATTCGCCTTAAACTCAGGTTGGATAGTAATAGTGGCTAATCCGATTAAAGAATTGCTGGAAAGGATGCCTGCGATCACCTCCCAGTCTGATACCCCATTGATCAGATGGAGCATACTCGCCATCGCGGTGATTGCTGTCTGGTTCTGGGTCGTTGAGCCGTTGCAGGCCTGGAACAATGAGCTTGGTGAGCAGGTTGGCAGGAATGCGGACAAGGTTGCCCGGTTGTTAGCGCTTGAGAAGAATGCCAGTCTTTGGTTAGAAGCTGAAACAGAAGCAAACATTGTCCGGACGGAGAAAGAAGAGCAGCTGTTTGTCTCGGCAAGTGATACACAGGCTCAAGCTCAGATTCAGTTTATCCTGCGGGCAATGGCGTTAGCACGCAACCTGAGTATTGAATCTCAGAAGCTGATACCGGCTGAACCAATGGTCCCTATTGGCCATCGTCTACCCGTTGAGATCGGCCTGAGAGGTGAGCTGATTGATGCGTTGTATTTCCTGGACGACGTTAGTCGTGCAGAAAAGTTGCTTGTCATCGACCAGTGGATTGTTCAGATAGATCGTCTTGGGCGGGCTTATCTACGACCGACGGTAGCTGGTATAAGGCCAGTGA
>JABBBA010000339.1 GCA_018607685.1 K189A clade bacterium
TTCTGTCAGCGGACCCGGTTGTTGAAGACATGACGCTCACCAATCGAGTTGCCCAGGAGCGAGCCCAAGGGCTATTGGCTTCATCACAAGATTACTTTTAAGGATAGAAGATGATTAACAAATCCATTCTGGCTATTGGCCTGTTCGCATGCCTTTTACACGTGGATGTTGCTCTCGCCGCAACCTATAAAATCGCCACGATATCGCCTGATGGTCTTTCGGGGATGAAGAAGCTTCGTGCGGGTGTTAAACAAATAGCGGATCAGACAGATGGTCGCGTGAAATTTAAAATCTATCCGGGTGGTGTTCAAGGCGACGATCAAACCGTACTCAGGAAAATGCGAATCGGTCAGTTGCATGGCGGAGCGCTTGCGGCGGGTTCGTTAACGCGATTTTATCCAGATCTACAGATTTATAATTTACCATTGCAGTTTCAGTCCTACGAAGAAGTTGATTACATCCGTCAAAAGATGGATACCATGATTGTCGATGGACTGGCTGAGGCAGGTATCGTTAGCCTTGCCTTTTCGGAAACCGGATTTGCTTATCTGCTGAGCCAGGAACCCGTTAGAACAGTTGCTGATCTTAAAGGTCTGAAAGCGTGGATTCCCGATAATGATCCGATTGCCGCCGAGCTCATCAAAGCGTTTGACGTCAGCCCAATACCCCTCGGTATTACTGACGTGCTTGCTGGATTGCAGACAGGCCTGATAGATGCCGTTATGGCGCCCCCATCCGTAGCACTTGCACTTCAGTGGCATAACCACGTGTCGTATATGTCAGATCTGCCGATGGTTTACATCTATTCAATGCTGGCGATGGATAGTAAGGCCTATAAGCGCATATCCGATGAGGATAAGCTGATCGTAAGTTCAGTCGTGGATTCAATGTTTTTGGAAATGGAAGCTGAGATTCGTGTAGATAACGACAAAGCCTACCAGGCAATAAAATCAGTTGGCATAGAATCCATAGAAGTTGAAAACCTGGACGAATGGCAAGCCGTGGCTGACGCATCCATCCAGAAACTAATCACCTCCGGAGAAATCACCCCGGAGGCCGTTCGGCTTTACCTGGCAAACCTTCAGAAATATCGGAATGGTTCGCCTGCTGGGTCTGACTAGCGCTAGAATGGCAGCCCAATGGCTACTGTTAGAAAATATCTTGTTGCGCTAAGAACCGGTTTTCATCGACTGGAAGATGGCGCGCTGGTACTGGCGCTGGTTAGCATGCTGGTCATGGCGCTCACACAGATACTTCTCCGTAATCTTTTTGACAGTGGGTTCCTGTGGGCCGAATCCTTCCTTCGTATACTGGTGTTGTGGGTCGCCATCCTGGGTGCGATGGTCGCGACCCGTGAAAGAAACCACATCAGTATTGACCTTCTGTCCCGACTTCTCCCGGCCGGGTTTTTTGTTCCGCTTCAGATAGTGTCATTGATATTCGCCGCTGTCCTCTGTGCGACTGCGGCTTACCACTCGGTTGTGTTTATCAGTTATGAATACCAGGATGGGACGATCGCCTTTGCTGACGTCCCTGTGTGGCTTTGCCAGTCAATTATGCCGGTTGGGTTTGTTGTGATGGCGCTGCGGTTCTTGTACGCAGTGTTCGTGCGGGAGCAATAGATGGGTATCCTTGGATCAGCCGCAATTGCACTGCTCGCTTTGTTTGGAACGCCGCTGTTTGTCGTGATTCTCGCTGCGGCAATGTTGGGTTTCTATATCTCCGATATCCCGTTGACGGTCATTCCTATCGAAATCTATCGGCTGGTTGATACGCCACTGTTGCTGGCGTTACCGCTCTTTACTTTTGCGGGCTATATTCTAGCGGAAAGTCGCCTGTCGACGCGTCTGGTAAAAGTGACCTCATCATTCCTGGGCTGGATGCCGGGAGGGCTCGCAGTTGTTGCCTACATTACCTGTGCATTCTTTACCGCTTTCACCGGGGCTTCCGGTGTCACCATCGTCGCCGTTGGTGCGTTATTGTTTCCTGCGCTGGTTGAAGGAGGCTATCGGGAACGTTTTTCCCTTGGTCTTGTCACAACCTCGGGGAGTCTTGGCTTGTTATTGGCGCCTTCGCTGCCGCTCATTCTGTACGGCGTCATCGTTCAGCAAATGGACCTCCCGAATCCCTTTACGATCCAGGAACTGTTCATCGCGGGTATCGTGCCGGCGCTTTTGATGATTGTCCTGTTAACCATCTACAGCATCTGGACAACGAGGCATGATCGGCTGGAGGCGACGCCTTTTGATCGAGGGGTGGCCTGGCAGTCTCTGAAAGACATGAAGTGGGAGATTCCGTTACCGATCATCGTTTTAGGCGGCATTTACTCGGGATTCTTTGCCGTGTCAGAAGCCGCCGCCGTAACGGCCTTTTATGTTGTGATCGTAGAGGTACTTATTCACAGAGAAGTCCCGGTGAAAGAGTTGCCCAGGGTTATCCGTGAGGCAATGGTGATGGTCGGGGGAATCCTGCTGATTCTTGGCGTGTCTTTAGCGTTCACTAACTTCCTGGTAGATGCGGAAATTCCCCAGGCATTGTTCGAATGGATCAGGACGTTTATCGAGAGCAAGTTCACTTTCCTGATCCTGCTGAATATCATTTTGCTGGCGCTGGGAGCGATTTTGGATATCTTCTCTGCTTTGGTGATCATGATTCCGGTGATCGTGCCCCTGGCAC
>JABBBA010000221.1 GCA_018607685.1 K189A clade bacterium
CCCAGGATCTGCTGGATAGTGGTGCTACCTGTATCGCATACGAAACAGTTACCGATTCCCGGGGCCGGTTGCCCTTACTGGCGCCCATGTCCGAAGTCGCCGGGCGAATGTCTGTTCAGGCAGGGGCCCTGTGTCTTGAAAAATCCCACGGTGGTAGCGGAATACTCCTAGGGGGTGTTCCCGGTACGCACCAGGGGCGAGTTGTCATCCTTGGTGGCGGTGTCGTCGGTCAAAACGCGGCTCAAATGGCGGTTGGTTTAGGCGCCAGTGTCACGATTATTGATAAATCCCTGGATGTTCTGCGCCATCTGAACGCCCGGTTTGGTAACCAGGTGCAAACGTTGTATGCGACACAGGATGCCATTATCGAGGAAACGCTGGCTGCGGACCTGGTTATCGGCGCCGTCCTTGTGCCGGGTGCTTCTGCGCCCAAGCTGGTCACCCGGGAGATGGTGTCGCAGATGAAAAAAGGTTCAGTGTTGGTCGATGTTGCCATTGACCAGGGTGGATGTTTTGAAACGTCGAAACCGACTACTCACGCTGAACCAACGTATATTGTCGACGGAGTGGTTCATTATTGTGTTGCGAATATGCCCGGAGCAGTTGCAAGAACGTCGGCGGCGGCACTGAACAACGCAACCTTGCCATTTGTTTTGCAACTGGCTGACCAGGGCGTAGAGGCGGCGATGAAAGCTGATCCGCATTTGCTTCACGGGCTTAATGTTTATCACGGGAAGGTGACTAACCTGCAGGTTAGTGAAGCACATGGCATGACCTATTCGGCGCCTGAAGATCTTCTGGCAGCCTGAAGTGCTGCTTTTCAGATCGATCAGGCTGCAAAATGCCGTTGCGTTAGTTCAACAATAACCACCAGATATTTATCGAGAACTGAAGATAAACTGCATTTTGCAGAGGGATCATGTGCTTGGCTGACGAAGCAGAAATGTGGTTAATTCCTCTTGTACTCTAAGGGTCATGGGCGCTAGATCAAATTGTAGCCTACGATAAAAAGGACCGCGGCGCCGAGGACATAAACCCACGAAGTTTCTTCCCTGACCTCAAGCACTGAATCTTCTGGTTTCCGGGGGTTGTAATGCACGATTACTTTTTTACCCTTTGGATAACGCGAAAGGTACTCGTTTGCCTTACTTTTAAGCGATAGCTGCAATTGTCCACCAACACAGATTTTATTGTTCTCACGCAGACGTCCACCAGCTTCATACTGATAGGTGATCTTGGCCTGGTACAGTGTGTTGGGATTGTCATAGGAACCGGAGCTTGTACCGATGGTTGATGAAATGATTTCCCCGTCAGTACATGGCCAGGAATCGGCAGTCTTTACATCCTGCCTGAGCGACCATCGCCTCCATAGTGCCCACGGAACCGTGAACATCATTGCGTAGCCGAGAAGTTGCTCCATTGGTTCGTCCGCTATATTTATCTCCAGGGTGCGTAGAACTTAGCATTGGCTTCGTGAAACCTCTATGAAAAAACATACACCGTAAGTCAACGCACACGAGTGAGATCGTGCGGTGACCCAACGCGCCAATAGCTGATGCCAAAGTAGCTTCGCCAGGGGTCATGTACATCAAAGGCAAATCGGGCGGTACTTTTGCTCCTTACTTTTGCCAGACAGCGAGAACTGATTTTCCCCATTTTCTTAGCAGAAGAGGATCGATTACTCGTGAAACTGGCACGATGTAACTATCCCAAAAATGAATCTGAGCGAGTGTGGGTTGTTCTTGCCTTAACAATAGTTTGTTCGCTGCCGAGGCAAACATCCCTACGCTATCCAGGTACTCAAGTTGAATCTGTCGAAGCCCTGCAGGCGCGATGGTCGCGAGCAAGGCAGTGTTATATCGGCGGAAGTGCCCGATAGCAGCATCGAAAGGGCTGAACAGGTAATTATGGGCTGGGGCAAGCACTATTATTTTCCCTCCCGGCTTCAGATGTTCCGCCGCCAGAGCAAGCTCTTGTTTGTCGGCTTCAATATGTTCGAGCACATCGATGTAAAGTATTGAGTCGAATGCTAGATCGACGTCTGCTAGCGTGCCATTCTGAACATCGACCTTGAAGGGTTTGTCAGATTGAAAGCCGACGGTTAGGTCCGGGTCCGGTTCAAGCAGACGCCAGGAAGAAATCTGTTCATTTGCCAGAACCTGTAGTGATGCACCAAGTCCTGCACCAACATCCAAAACGGCGCCGGTGACGTGCGGTTTGACCCGACTCGACCAGTAGGCTTTCCATTGATTGGCAGTGGAAAAAAGCTCAAGTTCAGAGCCAACATAGCGACTTACAGGCATGGGGTGCCGGGGACTCGGGATTTGGAATTAATATTACCTTCTGACGCTCATTGTAGACAGTAGGAGCGTGATAAGATTGTAAAATGAAAGTTGTAATCCTTACACCTGTTTTCAATGATTGGGATTCGTTCTCGCAACTGGTGTCCCACATCAAGGCGGCGATGAGCGATCTTGATGTCGACTATTCGATTCTGGCGGTCAACGATGATTCCTCAGAGTCTCCGGATCTGTCTGGTTTTGATGTGCCCTGCCAGGTGCTTAACCTGACGTGCAACTTGGGTCATCAGCGCGCTATAGCCGTTGGCCTGGCACGGTTGGCAGATGTTGAGGACTTTGACGCGGTCATCGTGA
>JABBBA010000334.1 GCA_018607685.1 K189A clade bacterium
TCTCGAAAGCATGAACTGATGCCAGTGCAGCGATCACTGTCTTACCGGAACCTACGTCGCCCTGAATCAGGCGGAGCGAGGGCTGTCTTTTCGTCAGGTCAGCGCTAACTTCCTCGGCGACTCGCTGTTGCGCGCCGGTGAGTGTAAACCCAAAAGCCTGCTTCACTTCCTCATATTCGCTTGAGGGAGCAAGTAGCGCCGGAGCTTCGAGTTTCTGGATTTGCTCTCGAACAATTCGAAGGCTGACCTGGTGTGCGGTTAGCTCCTCGAAAGCGAGTCGTGTTTGCGCAGGGTGTTTGCCCTCCATTAGCAGATTAACGTCTGCATCAGGTGGAGGATGGTGCAGGTAGGTGATTGACTGCGCTAGCGATGTATCCCTTTGGGCGGGCAACAATTCCTCGATAGAGGTTTGTGCAAGTAGCGCGAGGGCCTGTTCGACCAATAGCCGGTATCGAGTCTGGCTGATACCTTCGGTGGCGGGATAGATGGGTGTCAGGGATTCTTCCATATCTAAAGAGGCGCTTAGCTGAGCATATTCCGGATGATAGATTTCCGGGCCGGAAGCGCCTGCCCGGACTTCACCGAAACATCGAACGGCTCCGGCCGTCTTCAGGTTCTGGTGTTGGGATTTTGAAAAGTGATAGAACCGCAGGCCGATCTTTCCCGAGCCGTCCTGCAGGTAAGCAAGTAAGCTCCTGCGCCTGCCATAGGCGACTTCGCAGGCAACTATCTCACCTTCCATTACGTAGGATTCGCCTGGGCGACATGCACCAATAGGCGTTATCCGGGTTCTGTCTTCGTAACGAAACGGAAGATGGAACAAGACATCCTGGATGGTCTCAATTCCGAGCTTCGCCAGTTTCTTGCCCAGCGCAGGACCTACACCTTTAAGGCTGGTGACATCAATGTTGGCTAGGTCGCCGGGCATGCGTGGGTCTCTCTAACTGATCGCAACGATGGCATCGACCTCAACCAGTGCAGACCTCGGCAGAGCAGATACTTCAAGGGCCACCCGGGCGGGATACGGTTCAGTCAGTCGTCTGGCCATTACCTCGTTAACTTTAGGGAAGTGGCTCAGGTCAGTGAGGTAGACCGTAAATTTTAGGGTGTCATCGAGCGTTGCACCTGCTGCGGCGACAACCGCTGAGAGGTTGTCGAACACCTGGTCAATCTGCCGGGTGATATCCGGGCTGATGATTTCCATCGTGGTTGGAACGAGTGGAATCTGGCCACTGACATAAAGTAGCCCGGCATGTTGAATAGCCTGTGAATAGGTACCGATGGCCGCAGGAGCGCTATCGGTTGAAATGACCTTTCTCATTAGCTTTTTACCCTGACGATTCGACTGATTGCCTTGATTGTTCTGAGCCGTTTAATCACGTTGGCAAGGTGGACCCGGTCCTGAACGTTGATCACCATATTCACGATGCCAAGATGCGCGTCCTTTTCCATCATATTGATACGTTCGATGTTGGCGTTGGCTTCGGTGACAGTTGAGGCGACCACTGCGATGATGCCGCGCTCATGCTCAAGCTCGACCCGGAGTTCTACCGAGAACTCCTGGGCAACATTGGGCTCCCACCGGACACCCATAATTTCCTCTGGCTTGCTTCTAAGTTCAGCCATATTCCTGCAGGTATCTGTATGAATGACGATCCCCCGGCCTGCTGAAACGTGTCCGATGATTGGATCGCCCGGTATGGGGTGACAACAGCGAGCATAACTGACGACCAGCCCTTCGGTTCCTTTGATCGCGAGTGGTCCACCCTCCTCTGAGTCTTCCAGTTCTTTAACATTACCGAGTAAGCGCTTAACGATAATACTGGCCATCTGGTTGCCAAGACCGATCTCCGATAGCAGGTCGTCAAGGTTGTCGATCTTTCGTTCTTCAAGCACCGTCTCAAGCATGGCCTGGTCTATGTCTTCAACGGTTAACCCATGGTGATCAAGGGTGCGTTCCATCAGTCGTCTGCCTAGAATCGTTGATTCGTTCTTTTGTTGCTGTTTAAGCGTATGCCTGACACTGCTCCTGGCCTTACCTGTCACAACAAAACCCAGCCAGGCTGGATTAGGTTGCGCGCCGGGGGCGCGGATAATCTCGACGGTTTGCCCCGATTCCAGTGTTGCAGACAGGGGTGCGAGCCGTCGGTCTATGCGGCAGGCGACGCAGCTATTTCCAATATCTGTGTGCAACGCATAGGCAAAGTCCACGGGTGTTGCGCCTTGTGGTAGATCGAAGATTTCACCTACCGGAGAAAATACATAGACTTCGTCAGGGAACAGATCGATTTTAACGTTCTCGATGAACTCCAGGGAGTTGCCTGCACTCTGTTGTAACTCAAGAAGTCCCTTCATCCATTCACGGGCTCGTTCGTGGGAGCCACTGGTAGATCCGTCCTTGGTTTTGTACAGGTAGTGTCCGGCAATACCATTGTTAGCAACCGACTCCATCTCCTGGGTCCTGATCTGGATCTCGATCGGAATTCCGTGCATGCCAAACAGTGTTGTGTGAAGGGATTGGTATCCGTTGGCCTTGGGAATAGCGACATAGTCCTTGAAACGACCGGCTACCGGTTTGTATAAATTATGTACTGCGCCCAGTGCGCGGTAGCAGTTGTCAGCTGAGTCCACCAGGATGCGAAATGCAAAAA
>JABBBA010000331.1 GCA_018607685.1 K189A clade bacterium
CACCCGGTGTCTCGTAACAGCCTCGGGCCTTCATTCCAACATAGCGATTTTCAACGATATCCACGCGGCCAATGCCGTTTGCGCCACCCACTGTGTTTAAGTGAGCCAGGACTTCTGCCGGAGAGAGCGCCTTGCCATCAATCGCGACCACATCACCTTGCAGGTACTCCAGTTCGATATAGGTCGGCGTATCCGGTGCCTCTTCCGGTGAAACCGACCACAACCACATGGACTCTTCCGGCTCTGCGTTCGGATCCTCCAGAATTCCACCTTCGTAGGAGATGTGCAGCAGGTTAGCGTCCATCGAATAGGGTGATTTCTCACCCTCATGCTGTCGGTCTACCTTGATCTGGTGCTGCTCACAAAACGCCATCAGGGATTCTCTGGAGTTCAGGTCCCACTCGCGCCACGGCGCAATCACGGTGACATCCGGCTTCAGTCCATAGACACCCAGCTCAAACCTGACCTGGTCGTTACCCTTGCCGGTTGCACCATGGGCTATTGCCGGAGCACCTGTCTCGTTGGCAATATCGACCAATCGCTTGGCGATCAGAGGCCGCGCGATGCTGGTACCCAGAAGATACTCACCCTCGTAAATGGTATTGCAGCGGAACATCGGGAACACAAAATCCCGAACGAACTCTTCACGCACATCGTCGATGAATATTTCCTTCACCCCCATGCTGGCGGCTTTCTCCCGTGCGGGTGCCAGTTCTTCGCCCTGCCCCAGATCAGCCGTGTAAGTCACGACCTCACAGTCATAGGTCTCCTGCAGCCACTTCAGGATCACCGAGGTGTCCAGACCACCGGAATATGAGAGGACGACTTTGTCGAATTGCGCCATTCAGAATGTCCTGCAAAAAAGAGGCGCCATATTACATGTTTTTCCGAAAAATTCGAATTCCCTGAGCTGAAATCCCTGGCCTGACGGTTCAACTCGGGTGCATCCCAAAGAACCTGACATGCGCTGGCGATTAAAGATGGTATAATGGCCGCGCCCGCTGGAACCTGAGCCCTATGCAATCAATCACTCTGAAACGCCCTGACGACTGGCATATCCACCTTCGTGATGATGCATACCTGGCACGCACAGTAGGTGATGCCGCCCGGTATTTTGGCCGTGTCCTGGTCATGCCAAACCTGGTGCCGCCGGTCACCACCGTCGAGCTGGCCGCCGCCTATCGCGACCGAATCCTGAAACACGCGCCTTCCGGATTCTCGCCATTAATGGCTCTATACCTGACGGATGAGACCAGCAAAGACACCGTTAAGGCCGCTGCGGAGACACCATTTACGCCCGCATTCAAACTTTATCCTGCCGGGGCGACCACCAATTCTGCCTTCGGTATCAGCGCGATAGAGGAAATGTTCCCCATTTTCGAAGCGATGCAGGAGCAGGACGTCATTCTTTCCATACACGGCGAGGTGACCGACCAGGAGGTTGATATCTTTGACCGGGAAGCCGTTTTTATAGATCGAATTCTTAGCCGTATTGCGGCAACTTTTCCTGGCCTGCGCATCATCCTGGAACACATTACAACAAGAGAGGCAGTGGAATTCGTTAAGGACTCCAGCGCCAAAGTTGCGGCAACCATTACCGCCCACCACCTTCTGTACAACCGGAACGATATGTTGGCGGGTGGCATGAAGCCCGTACACTACTGTCTGCCGATCCTGAAAAGGAATGTGCACCAGGCTGCGCTCATTGGCGCTGCAACTTCCGGGGACTCAAGTTTCTTCATCGGGACAGACTCCGCGCCCCACCCACGCCATGCCAAGGAAAACGCCTGTGGCTGCGCTGCCGGGTGTTACACAGCCCACGCGGCCCTTGAACTGTATACAGAGGTTTTTGAAGCAGAGGAGAAACTGGATCGCCTTGAGGCCTTTACCAGCGAGTTTGGCGCTGACTTTTATCAACTGCCACATAATGAAGATCATATCGAACTGATACGCGAGGACTGGCAGGTAGAGCCAGCGTTGAGATTCGGCAATGATGAGCTGGTCCCTACCCGGGGTGGCGATGTGGTACGCTGGCGGGTAAGAACGGGAAATCGATCCCCTTTAAGTGACGGTGCCATTTGAGCTTTGATAAATCACCGATAGCGCATCGTTTTCGCGGCTATCTCCCCGTTGTACTCGACCTGGAGACAGGCGGATTCAATCACAAAACCGATGCGTTGCTCGAAAGTGCGATCGTCATACCCCAGATGAACGATGAGGGCGACCTGGTTCCAGGAGAGCGCGTGTTCTTCAATATTGAGCCGTTTCCCGGTTCAAATATCGAACCTTCAGCATTGGAGTTTACCGGCATTGAACCCGATCATCCCTTTCGCATGGCTGTTCCGGAAAAAGATGCCTTAATGGAGACTTTCAGCGTAATCCGAACGGAGCTTAAGCGTACCGGTTGCACTCGCGCCATTATCGTTGCGCACAATGCCTCTTTCGACCAGGGGTTCCTGAACGAAGCGTCCAGTAGATGTAAAATTAAGAAAAATCCTTTCCATCCATTCTCGGCGTTTGATACTGCAACACTCTGCGGCCTGGCATTCGGACAGACAGTTCTTGCCCGCGCCTTTCAGGCCGCGGGTATCG
>JABBBA010000315.1 GCA_018607685.1 K189A clade bacterium
TCCAAACTTAGCGCGCAACTGTAGAGGCAAGAATGGCTGAAGCAGAATTACCAACGATCGCCAGACCCTACGCTAGAGCGGCATTCTCAAGTGGGCTGGATCAACCCGAAGGTCTTGGGACCTGGTCCCGGATGCTCAGCCTTCTGGCTGCGGCAGTGTCGGAGCCAATGGTTGAAGAGGCGCTTGATAACCCGACGCTGACAACAGAGGACGAAACTAGTCTTGTGCTTCAGTTACTGGGTGATGATCTTAACCAGGACGGACAGAATTTTGTCACTGTACTGGCTGAATATGGTCGTCTGGCGTTGCTTCCGACTATTGCCGAGTTATTCGAGTTATTGAAAGCGAACCATGAAAAGACCATGGACGTGGAAGTAACCAGCGCCTTCGATGTGTCTGAAGAGCAGAAAGCTGAGTTGGCTACAGCATTGCACCGCATGCTGCAGCGGGACATCAATGTTGAAACCGAAGTCGACGAGTCATTGATTGGCGGTGTCGTGATTCGGGCTGAAGATACGGTTATCGATGACTCGGTGAAAGGCAGACTGGAAAAACTATCTCAGGTACTTAGTTAGACGGTGCCAGGGTAGAAAATGTAATAACGGCTTAACTGAGCCGCGATACAAACAGAATTTGAACGTAAGAATAGAATTTAACTTTCCTTTGGGGAACAGGATATGCAACAACTGAATCCTTCCGAAATTAGCGAGATCATCAAGCAACGTATTGAAAAGCTTGATGTCTCTTCCGAAGCCCGAAATGAAGGCACCATCGTCAGTGTATCTGACGGTATTGTCCGGATTCATGGTCTGGCGGATGTTCAGAACGGTGAAATGATCGAGTTTCCGGGCAATTTGTTCGGTTTTGCTCTAAACCTTGAGCGCGACTCTGTCGGTGCGGTGGTACTGGGAGACTATAAGAGTCTTCGAGAAGGCCAGACGGCAAAATGTACGGGTCGAATTCTTGAGGTCCCAGCCGGACCAGAACTACTCGGTCGCGTCGTAGACGCTCTGGGTAATCCGATTGATGGCAAGGGGCCGATTAACGCCTCGGGTTCATCTCCGGTTGAGAAAGTGGCGCCGGGTGTAATTGCTCGTAAGCACGTTGACCAACCGGTACAGACCGGTCTCAAGTGTATTGACGCTATGATTCCTGTTGGCCGTGGCCAGCGTGAATTGATTATTGGTGACAGGCAGACAGGTAAGACGGCTATCGCCATTGACACCATTATTAACCAGGCTCAGTCCGGTATTAAGTGTGTTTATGTCGCCATTGGTCAGAAGCTCTCATCTGTAGCAAACGTGGTTCGTACGCTGGAAGAACATGGTGCGATGGAAAACACGATTGTTGTTGTCGCTGGTGCTGCGGACCCTGCGCCAATGCAATATGTTTCAGCCTACTCCGGTTGTGCGATGGGTGAGTATTTCCGCGACCGCGGTGAAGATGCACTGATCATTTACGACGATCTGACTAAACAGGCATGGGCATACCGACAGGTATCCCTGCTGCTAAGACGTCCACCAGGACGTGAAGCCTATCCAGGTGACGTGTTTTACCTTCACTCCCGTTTGCTGGAACGTGCTGCGCGAGTAAACGCAGATTACGTTGAAGCATTTACCAACGGTGAGGTTAAAGGCAAGACAGGTTCTCTGACCGCATTACCCATTATTGAGACACAGGCTGGTGACGTATCCGCGTTCGTTCCAACCAATGTTATTTCGATTACTGACGGACAGATATTCCTGGAGTCGGACAAGTTTAATGCCGGCGAACGACCAGCCATGAATCCGGGTATTTCAGTATCCCGAGTTGGTGGTGATGCCCAGATGAAATTCATGTCCAAGATCTCCGGCGGTATTAAGCTTGCACTGGCCCAGTACCGAGAGCTGGCGGCTTTCTCACAGTTTGCCTCTGATCTTGATGAAGCGACTCGAAAGCAGCTGGAACATGGTGAGCGAATCAACGAGCTGATGAAGCAGAAGCAGTATGCTCCGATGACCGTTGCTGAAATGGGTGTTGTACTTTTTGCTGCGAACGAAGGCTTTCTGCAGGATGTAGAGGTAGAGAAGGTATTGGATTTTGAAGCCGCTCTCCTGTCCTACATGAACTCTCAGCATACCGATTTTATGAATGAAGTTAATGCTGAAGGTGCTTACAACGATGATGTTGTTGATCGAATGAAAAAAGCAGTCGAAACATTCAAAACAACACAAACCTGGTAAGTAACAGTTAACTAACGAGGCAGTCATGGCGAACGCCAAAGAGCTCCGAAAACAGATTGGTAGCATCAAGAATACGCAGAAGATCACCAGTGCCATGGAAATGGTAGCGGCGAGTAAGATGCGTAAGGCCCAGGAACGCATGGCAAAGGGACGACCCTATGCTGATCACATCAGATCTGTGATTGGTCATGTTGCCAATGCTTCGCCTGAGTATCGCCACCAGTTTATGGTAGAGCGTGATGTGAAACGGGTTGGGTTCATCGTTATCACCACCGACAAGGGTTTATGTGGTGGTCTCAACGTTAACCTGCTCAAGAAAGTCATTCGTGAAATCAAAACCTGGTCAGAACAGGAA
>JABBBA010000197.1 GCA_018607685.1 K189A clade bacterium
TCCAGGTGGAAGTTTAGGTCGTGGGGTGCCACCAGTAGCGCTTCCAGCCAATTGATATAGATGGTCCTCGTATTAAGCCGAATGTCAGTGTCAAAATGGTCTGGTACCGCAGCGTGTTCTGCGATCTGCCGGATGCGGGTGATCAACATGTGACTGGTCATAAATGCAATCACCCACAGTGCGTACAACCAGGCAAATCCGGCCGAGGCCAGCAGAAGTAAAAGTGCAGTGTTACAGACCAAACCGCCGACCAGCATTTTTCTGACACCCGGTTTCAGCTCGTTAAAACGATAGAGTGATCGACCGATGGAGACTATCCGCCGCCAGCCAATCCTGCCGGTGATATCCCTGAACACTTTTCGTTTGAAACTGGTGAAGGATACCGGGTAGGCATCAAAATTCTTCAGATCAGGATCATCAACCGTTCCACAATCCCTGTGATGCATCAGGTGCCCCTTCATGTAGGCGTCTTTATCAGAAAAGACCCAGTAGCCGGAGAGCCAGGTACCGACGAAGTCGTTAACGTTGGGCGAAGTGAACAATGATTTATGTCCGGTTTCATGAACGAGAACGCCGAAGGCCATTTGTCGTCCGCCGAGGAGGAGAATGGTAAACAGCATTGTCACCGGGTTTGGAAACGATGCTGCCAGAATAAAAAGCCCAATGACCATGGACCAGTCGAAAAGAACGATGCAGGCGGCCTTCAGGTCATCTTTACTCGTTACCCGTGCCAGTTCCTCGGGGCTAAGTAGTTCGGGAATGTTGGTTGCCATTTTATCCTCTATCCAAAGCCGGTAATTGATCCAGGCATGTCGTTCTGCCCGCCTGACGAGATGCTGTGGCCCAGCGAAATGTATTGCAACATTACAGTCGTGTCCAAATGGAGGCAACCGGTGTAACGATAGAGGTCAGGGTTACTGGTGCACTAGTACAGATTGTCTCTGGAGTCTTCGTCCAAAGCGTTGTCAATACTGGCCTGTAGCTCTTTTGACGGTGGTTCTCCGTTTATCTGCTCGAGGATCATTGTACCGAGGGTCGGGAGTTCCTCCGCCGGCATATGCTGATCGACATCCCACAGGGCAGATCGAATAAATGCCTTGGGACAGTGGAAATAGATCTCTGTGACATCAACCACTATAGCGAGTTTGGGTATTTTCCCACGGGCCGCCAGTTTCTTAAGATAGGGCGCGTGATCTGTGATGTATCCGCGGCCATTGATTCGCAGGGTGTCATCGCGGCCTGGAATCAGAAAAAGCAGCCCCAGTTCCGGGTCACTGATGATGTTCCTCATGCTGTCAGCAATCCTGTTCCCGGGTCTTTCCGGAATCAGCAGAGTGGAGTCATCAAGGCAGTACACGAAGCCCGGTGCATCACCACGCGGGGAGGCGTCGCAGCCCTCGCCTGAAGACGTCGCAAGCAGACAGAATGGACTTCTGTTAATGAAGTTTTTGCTGTGTCGTTCCAGCTGCGTGATTTTTTTTACCGTGGTGTTCGCGGAGGGTTCACCGTTAAGTAATGAAAGCGAGGTGGTATCCGTCAGTAAATTGATTCCATCGGGTTTTGTCATGGTGCTTCCTTGGGTTGATCAGTGATGCTGAAACCTACTTTGTCATAGTAACCTTGTTTCGACCGCCTTTCTTGGCGGCGTACAAAGCTTCATCCGCCGCCTTGAGAACCTCGTCGGGCGTTTGACCTGCGGCTGTGCGATCGGCGACGCCTATAGAGATAGTCACTGAGACCTTTTCACTGGCTCGCCTGAATGATCCTTTTTCGCGCTGCTTCTTCCCGTTTGATTGCTCTACTTCATCCTGCCGGGGCTCTTTTCGAACAACCATTTCGTAGTTCTGGATAGCTTTTCGGACCTCATCGAGATAGTAGAAAGCATCCTCTTTAGTCATACGTGCAAAGACAACCGAAAATTCTTCCCCGCCATAACGAAATGCCTTGCCGCCGCCGCCAACCTGGCCGATGCGTGTCGCAACCATCTGCAGCACCTGGTCACCGATATCGTGTCCGTGTGTGTCATTGAACTTCTTGAAGTGATCGACATCCAGCATCGCCAGGCTGTACTTGCTGCCCAGGGAGTGAAATTGTTCATTAAGGGCCCGGCGGTGCGGCAGGCCGGTCAATTCATCCCGATAAGCCATGTTGTATGAATCGCGAATGATGCTGGCACCCAGATACAGGCTGCTGGCCATCAGAAAAATTTCCCAACTGTTTTCGGCCGATAGGATATAACCAAGAATCAGTCCGGCGATTGCTGTGGTGAGTCCCTGGGTGATGGGGGTGTTGTCGAATCCCACCAGGACAATGCAGCCCAGAATGGAAACACCCAATAACAGACTGGCCACCTGGTGAAAGGGTGAGTACTGGAGGACAAGAGAGACCGGATCGCCGAGGGGGTCAATCAACAGACCGGGCAGTATCCACTCGCGCTCGATCAGGTAGATGGCGAGTGCGATCTCCCAGGTAATAAAGAACAGTCGGATCAAACCATGGGATGTAAAAACGCCGCGCTCTCGAAAGAAACAGATCAACAAAAAATTGAGTGGTACAAAGCCCGCGGTAACAAGT
>JABBBA010000235.1:0-1780 GCA_018607685.1 K189A clade bacterium
ATATAACAGCCAGTGACGAGTTGGATGGCGCAGACGATTATGCTTCAGGTGGTATCTTCCGCTTTCGCGCAGCCTGGGAAGCATTTGCCCGTGGTACTAGTCATCCGGGAACGCTGATGGTACTGATCGAGCATACGGATGGTTATAGCAATACGCTACCCAACAGTTTCCTGCCTGACAGTCTCGGCTATGTGGGTATCTCCAACATTCCCTATAACGATGAAGGTTGGCGGCTAAATACGCTTTATTGGGACCAGAAGTTCCAGAGTGGCAAGTATCAAGTTATTGGCGGTTATGTCGATATTAGTGACTACGTGGATGTATTTCCGCTAACCAGCCCCTGGACAGATTATTTTAACTATAGCTTTAGTATTGGCGCCGGTGCGCTGGACCTGACTAATGATGGCGCGCTGGGTTTCGCTGGCGCTACCTGGCTGACTGAGTCTGTTTATGCCATGGCAGGTATTGTTGACCAGAAGTCAGATGCTACAGATCCCCTGGAGGGTTTTGACACTTTTTTTAATGATCGCGAATACCTGAGCCATATAGAAATTGGTTGGACAGGTGCATCTCAGGAGGCCTATTTTCTTAATAATATCCATGTGACCTTATGGCATGCTGATGAGAGAAGCGAACTGGACGTGGATGATGGATGGGGAGGCGTGTTCTCATTTAATCATATGCTCGACGATAAATGGTTAGCTTTTGTACGGGCCGGGTTTTCCGAAGACGGCGGTAGTTTACTTGAGCGCTCTGTCAGCATAGGTGGAGGCTATACACCAGCAGGAATCGAAACTTTGGGTGCCGGTAGCCAATGGGGTTTTGGTGCTAGCTGGGGAAGGCCCAACGATAGTCTTTTTGGCGTTAACCTGGATGATCAATACAGTATGGAAACCTACTATAGATTACAGTTAACTCGGGAGCTGGCAATTACACCCAGCGTCCAGTTATTGATTGATCCGGCACTTAACCCTGATCAGGACAGTATATGGGTGGGAGGTGTTAGGGCAAGGTTGGCGTTTTAATGGGTGATCAGGCGGCGTGAATTTTATCGCTCCACTGCTGGTAGCAATGGCGGGCTTGAAGTATAGGGCTTACAGAGGGCTTAATGTTGTGAATAGAATGCGATTACTGTTAGTCACTTTGGTCTTTTCATTTAATGTGGCCGCTGTCGAGTGGCCGAGCGCGCCGATCGATACCAGCAGTCCGAGAGCCACCTTGCAGAGCTTTCTGGCTGTGACCGATGAGGCCAGCCAGAGTTATATTGAATTTCGGGATTTCCCCAGTCAGAAAACACAGAATGCTTTCCTTAATGTCGAAAGAAAAAGCCTGGGCTTGATGGATTTAAGCAAGGTTCCACCTGCTACCCGGGAGGATATAGGTTTTGCCACATTCCTGCTGCTGTGGGAGATACTTTCGCGGATAGACTTGCCTGACCTCGAGGAGATTCCCGGGTTTACAGAAAACCAAGATAGCTTACCTGATCAATGGCGGCTGCCTGGTACCGAACTCATCATTAAGCGTGTGAATAATGGGGACGGTACCAGTGAATACCTCTTCAGTAGTGAGACGATCTCCAGGGCAGAAGAATTTTTTGACGTGGTACGGGAGGCTCCACGGGTGCGAAAAGTACCCACGGACGACCTCTATCGGACCGAACAGCTTATCGCCGGATGGTGGATTCCACATGCCGCCATAGACGCATTACCCGAGTGGACTAATTACGCTATTGGCGGCCAGGTAATATGGAAATGGCTGTTGCTATCGACTGTACTTGTAC
>JABBBA010000235.1:1790-2550 GCA_018607685.1 K189A clade bacterium
GTATAAGAGACAGGCCTCGCTGCTAGCTTATTCATGGGCAACAAAAGTTACACTTATGGGTAGTCTGCTTTCCTGCCTGCGACATCTACTGCCTCCCCTAATGATCCTACTGTTTGCCTGGTTGCTGAGCTTTGTCAGCCAGCAACAGATTAATGTCACTGGCTTTGCGGCGCCTTTTTCCAATTATATTGCTGAGATTGCCAGTGGTGTTGCCCTGGTCTGGGCTGTGTGGGTTGCCGCGGACTGGGTCGCTCTCATTATTATAGAAAGCCCCAGTATTGATGTGCATAGCCTGGAGGCCCAGCTCATTCGGCTCAGCGCTCGACTGATTGGTATCGTGGCTACCATGGTGCTGCTTTTCCAGGTGATGAACCAGCTGGGAGTGCCGGTCTATGGCATTGTTGCAGGAGCCGGAGTGGGCGGGGTGGCTATAGCACTGGCTGCGCAGAATACATTAGAAAACTTCATGGGCACGTTAAACCTGTTTGCGGACCGTCCCGTCAAGATTGGCGACCTGTGCCGTTATGATGATGACGCTAGAATGGGATGGCGGCCAGTGGGTCGCATAGAGTCCATTGGGCTTCGCTCGACCAAGATTCGTCTACACAATCGTACAGTGGTAACCATTCCCAATGCAGAGTTTTCGCAGCGCCATATTGTAAATTTCGAAGCAGCTGATCGTATGCTGATGAGCCAAATGCTTGCGCTGCGTTATGAAACCAGTGATGAGCAGTTGCGATTTATTCTCACCGAGGTGCGC
>JABBBA010000104.1:0-1606 GCA_018607685.1 K189A clade bacterium
GAATATAAACTGGGTAGTGCCGGAAGGTACCGGTGGACCTAACTACGGCAACATGTAATCGGTAACACCTAACAGGCCGAGCAACTGCTCGGCCCTGGCTTTATCCCGGTCGCCACCCAATAGCAGGACCTGTCCTGTCTGCTCGTCAAATTGTTTAACGAGCAGATAGTTGGCGCCTTCAAATCGCAGGTGGCAATGCTCCACCATATCCATTCGTTTCTCAAACGTGCCACGAACGCCCGGCACACCTGCCATGACATCATGGTGATCAGTCATCATCGCGATTGGCCATCGGAGTTCATCGAGTTTAATCTCGTGGGAACGTAAATGGCCTATTCCGGGTTGAATCTCATCCCCAGGTACAACTTCAAGGTCGCGCAGGTATTCTTCAAGGTCACTATCCCTAATAAAATACCCACCCGGGAATGGCACTTCTATGTACATAAGAGAATAGAGATACCAGTAACCCTCCAGCCTGCCAATTGGCACGTCCCAGCCGCAGGAAGCCACAACGCCTTTTTGCCAGCTGAGGACCTCTTCACGAGAGATCTCCTTCGCCAGAAGCGCGGTGATAATTTTATGCAGGTCCTTCTTACGAGGTGTCTTGATGAGCAACATTGGTTCAGGTTTGAAGCATCGGAAAGAAGTTTTCATGGCTCCACACACCCAACCACTCGCCACTCGCCGTCGGGTGTTTACCGGGGACCATCAGGTCCGCGAGTTGGTAGTAAACATTTCTGTTTAGTCGGCCTTCCATCCCATCACGAATCACAACATAGGGAATCCACTCATCTCCATCCTGGATAATTCTGAGTGGGTGCTCATGATCAATTGAAACGACCTCTCCCATGTCTGTTGTCAGCTGCAGGCAGGTCGATTCACCCTCGCCCGCCACATCCATCAACAGCACCTGGAAGGGAACGTCCTCCACGGTGATGCGACATTTTTCAACGGGCGTTACAAGATAGTAGTCATCACCCTCTCGTCGAAGTACTGAGGCAAACAAGCGGACCAATCTCGGTCGTTTGATGGGGCTGCCGAGGTAGTTCCACACGCCGTCACGTGATATCAGGATGTCTATATCCCTCTCAACCTCTGGCTGCCAGAGATGAACCGGCGGGAGCTCACTCCCCTGGACCTTCCCCAGTTCGGACATAAGCGAATAAGGTAATTCTGGCTCATTCATCTTCTTAAGCCGCCAACATGCCTTCAGCGACGACGAAGTCTACGACCTCAGACAAACCATCAAGGCTCTTCAGATTTGTAAACAGGAACGGCCTGTCACCACGCATTTTTTTGGAGTCCCTATCCATTACCCCAAGGTCAGCACCGACCAGCGGCGCAAGATCCGTTTTATTGATGATCAATAGATCTGACTTGGTAATACCTGGCCCACCTTTTCTCGGAATTTTATCCCCCGCAGAGACATCAATAACATAGAGTGTCAGATCAGACAATTCAGGACTGAAGGTTGCCGCCAGGTTGTCGCCGCCACTTTCAATCATAATCATGTCCAGGTCGGGGAACTTATTCTGCAGGTCATCAACAGCATTGAGATTCATAGAGGCATCCTCGCGAATTGCCGTGTGCGGACAACCGCCGGTTT
>JABBBA010000104.1:1616-5084 GCA_018607685.1 K189A clade bacterium
ATCCGATCAGCCGTTAGCGCTTCGTGCTTCAACAGAAACTCAGCGTCTTCCCGCGTATAGATATCATTGGTGATGACAGCAATATCAAACCGATCTTTCATCGCCATGCACAATGATCGAACAAGCGCGGTTTTACCGGAACCCACCGGTCCCCCGATGCCAAGCCTTAATGGGGGTTTGTTTTTCTTGGATGTCATAGAGTTCTCATTTAGGAAAGATACATTCTTGCTTCCTGCACTTCATGCTGGGAAGACATAATCGCGAGGGCAGGCATAGACTGTCCGAACTGCCACTCATGTGAAGAGCCCGTCGATTCGGCTATGTTTTCAGCTCTCAGCACTCGCTCACCAATCAGCTCAATCAGACTGCTGAGTGCTTTCTGGGCATCTGACTGGCCGAGGGGAATTGACTTTGTCGCAACTGCTATCTGGTTTTCAAACCAACTAAACGATAGACCTGTCGCAAGATCCCTGACCGGGATTCCCCAACGACTGCCAGCAATCGCAAACTGGACGACAAAACTGGGCTGGGGAACATCTACGACATCTACATCCAGTGTCAAAAGTAGTCGGTACAGGGCCCTGCCCATACCTACATCCTCAAGCAGCAACTCGCGAGTTTCACGACTCGCCGCAAGATATTCATTTAACGCGTACAGTATCACCGAATCACAACTTTCACAGGCGTCGTAGGCCAGGAACAGAGCTGGCAAATCCAGCTCACTGATACCGTGGTTGAAAACGCCGGCTATCCATTCACCTGCAGATTGTGCATCGACCACATGCTTCTGGTGTATCGCTGACTCCAGCCCCTGGGAATACGCATACGCACCGACAGGCAGCGCCTGGGAACAAAGCTGTAGGAGCCTGGGCAAATTACTCATGGTCGTGCCTATGATCGTGTCCATGCCCGTGCCCGTGCCCGTGATAAGCACCATGTTCTGGCTGAAAGGCAACAGCCTCATGAACCACCCGTGCACCCAGGCCAATTACCATGTCGTCCAGCACATGATCTGGCTGAAACATCAAACAGTCAGGCAGGACCTGCAGTGACAGGTGCCGATTCCCAAGGTGATAGGCAACTCGCATCAACAACTGTGCGGAATCTGCAGTCACCACCGAGACCGGCTCCGGCGCCGCCTGGACCAGGTAAAAGCACCCCTCGGCATCTTTTAGCGCATTACCATGATGCAGGGACTCACCCCGCTCTAAAAACCAGGCTAGCTCACTACCTTTGCCGGTGGCAGCTTTGCCGCGACTTCTTGATCGGTCTGCAAAATTCAGGCTGACGGTATCAAGGCATTGTTGACCATGAAGATGATCAACTTTCTCAAAACATTCAATTCGCATACAGGATCTGCCTAGAACAGGGAATAGCGCTGCGCAAGAGGCAGCACCTCAGCCGGTTCACACGTTAACAACTGGCCATCTGCGCGGACTTCATAGGTCTCGGGATCAACCTCCATCTCTGGCAAATAGCTATTGAGAATCATGTCGTGCTTGGTGACTTGTCGACAACCTTCTACCGGCACCATACGTTTCCCCAACCGTAACTGGGCCGCGATCTCCGTTTCCATAAAGGCCTGACTGACAAAAGTCACAGAGGTATCTTCACGCGCCCGACCGAACGCACCAAACATCGGCCGGTAGTGGACTGGCTGCGGTGTGGGTATCGAAGCGTTTGGATCACCCATTGGAGCGGCGGCAATCATGCCACCTTTGATGATCATCGCGGGCTTGATGCCGAAAAAAGCGGGCTTCCACAAAACCAGATCAGCCAGCTTTCCAGCTTCAATTGAACCCACCTCATGGCTAATACCATGCGCAATAGCAGGGTTGATCGTGTACTTGGCAATATAGCGCCTCGCACGAAAATTATCGGCGGCAGTGTCTTCCGCCAACGCCCCGCGCTGCACTTTCATCTTGTGCGCCGTCTGCCATGTTCGGCAGATAACCTCACCAACACGACCCATCGCCTGGGAATCGGAAGCGATCATAGAAAAAGCACCCAGGTCGTGGAGGATGTCTTCGGCGGCAATGGTTTCGCGTCGAATACGTGAGTCCGCAAACGCGACATCTTCTGGAATGTTTGAATCCAGGTGATGACACACCATGAGCATATCCAAATGCTCATCCACGGTGTTAATTGTATAAGGTCTGGTTGGATTCGTTGACGACGGCAGAACGTTGGGCATACCACAGGCCTTGATAATGTCCGGCGCATGACCGCCACCCGCCCCTTCAGTATGAAAGGTATGAATGGTTCGATCTTTGAACGCGTTGATCGTATCTTCTACAAAACCTGATTCGTTGAGCGTGTCGGTGTGGATGGCAACCTGAACGTCAAATCGGTCCGCGACTGAAAGGCAGTTATCAATCGCCTGCGGTGTCGTGCCCCAATCCTCGTGCAGCTTAAGGCCCATCGCGCCGGCAACCACCTGCTCGTCAAGGGGACCTGGGAGGCTGGCATTTCCCTTGCCCATGAAGCCAAGATTCATAGGGAATTCATCAGCCGACTGCAACATCTTGCCTATATGCCAGGCTCCCGGCGTGCAGGTCGTTGCGTTGGTACCCGTCGCGGGTCCGGTTCCACCCCCTAACATGGTGGTGATTCCGCTCATCATTGCCTCTTCAATCTGTTGCGGACAAATAAAATGGATGTGGGCATCAATGCCACCCGCAGTCAGAATCTGGCCTTCGCCTGCAATAATCTCTGTACCGGGTCCAATCACGATATCGACATCCGGCTGTGTGTCAGGGTTGCCGGCTTTTCCTATGCGCAGGATCCGGCCTTCCTTAAGACCGACATCTGCTTTAACGACGCCCCAATGATCCAGTATTAGAGCGTTCGTGATAACAGTATCCGCAGAAACTGCCCCCAGTGACTGTCCCTGCCCCATGCCGTCCCGGATGACCTTGCCACCGCCAAATTTAACCTCATCACCATAGGTCGTGAAGTCCCGTTCAACCTGAATAAAGAGGTCCGTATCACCCAGCCTTACCTTGTCACCGGTGGTTGGACCGAACATGTCTGTGTACGCTTTTCGCGATATTGTTGTCATATCAATTCTCCAGCTGGCCCATCACTTCTCCGCGGAAGCCAAAGATTGAACGATTGCCTGCGACCGTCACCAGTTGAACGGTTCTCGCGGCTCCAGGTTCAAACCTGACCGCTGTACCGGCGGGAATATTCAGTCGAAACCCTCGCGCCTTGTCTCTGTCAAATTCAAGTGCAGCGTTTGTCTCGGCAAAATGGTAATGGGACCCCACCTGTATCGGGCGATCGCCAGTGTTTTTAACCTCAAGCTCGAACTTTTCTCGGCCTGCATTTATCTCAATATCCTTGTCATCAAGAATGTATTCGCCCGGTAGCATTGCCTTGATTCCTTTTTTAATAACGGAGTTAAACGATCGGATCGTGAACGGTCACCAGTTTGGTGCCATCGGGAAAGGTTGCCTCTACCTGCAC
>JABBBA010000104.1:5123-17471 GCA_018607685.1 K189A clade bacterium
AATCATTTCCGGTACCCCCTCCATCACATCCTCGGCTCTCAAAATCGTTTTGCCGTGGGACATCAATTCGGCAACAGAGCGACCATCCCGCGCACCTTCCATGACCTCTGCGGAGATCAACGCTATGGCTTCGGGGTAGTTAAGCTTCACGCCTCGAGCCTTTCTTCTTTCCGCCAGCAAGGCGGCTGTGAAAATCAGCAGCTTATCTTTCTCCCTCGGACTCAATTCCATATCGGTACCTTATGCTGTCCTGACTGATAGTTTTTAATCTTATGTTTTCCAGATGCGGGGTTCATAGCCAAGTGTAGATCCATTGAATACCGCGCTTTCCACGAGAAGCAGCCGGGCCTGTCCAAACCCTTGCCTGCAGCCTTCGGCAGAATCACCAAGGTATCGCACCAATAGGGTGCTACCCCTGAGCGTCACGCCCCAGGACTGCCCACTCAAGAGTTCTCGAAGTCTCGAAACTGCATGCTCTAATGACAGCTGAGCATCTTCCCTGGGTAACGCAACAAGCGTGCCAAGCACACTCGAGTTGGATAGACCCCAGGCTGAATTCTGACTATTTCCTGACACTTGCAAACGTTCCCGGTGGCAAAGTTTTTCAGCTCTCCAGATTCTGGAGGACTGATCAATCGATCCATTTAAAAAACGTTCCCCCGACGCGCGCCTTCCGAGTGTTTGGATCTCCCAGCCCAGGAAACTGCTGCTAGCGTGCAGCCTCACCTGGTTATCAATTTCTGCTTTTGCGCCGTCGTAAAAAATCGTCTCCTGGGGCAACCATTCAAGATGTGCATTTTCCTGCACGTCTATGACTTGGTTGACGCTCTGCGGGAGCGCATTTTCTGCGCACCGATAGGCTTTGCCTGCTGACGGTGATGTTATAAGAGTCTGGGTGGAAGCCCCGCCGCGGATCTTAACGGCCAGGCAATCACCGCCGACAAGCCCACCGGGCGGATGCAGAATATAGATATGACAACTTCCGTCGTCCTGAGAGAATTGTTTTTGGACCCGTAGTGGACCTAAATGCTCCTGGTGAACAAGTTTGGTCTGATCCTTAATGCTCTCTAACTGCAGCGAAAGCCCTGCTGACCAGGTAGGTTGTTGCTGTATAACAAGATTCACGTTTTATTTAGATTACCAATTAGAGTCAAATTCTGTATCGCCACCTATAGGTAATACGGGAGACAAAAACACTCCTATACGAAACCATAGAAGCATGAATAAACCTTCGGCCTGTAAATGCATCGACATTGAGACTAATCGAACAAGCTATACCGCGAGATGCTGCTGAATGAGGTCGTCACTGAGTTGATCCATTTCTCCTGACGCCACGATCTCGCCTTTCTCCATCAAATAAAAATCATTACCTACCCTTCGAGCAAACGCCAGCTTTTGCTCAACCAGTAGCACGGTCGTACCTCGTTCTTGATTGAGCAAGGTAACAACATCACCGATCTGCTTAACAATGTTAGGTTGAATGCCTTCGTTCGGCTCATCAAGGATTAGTAGCTCCGGTTCAATGACCAGCGCACGTCCGATTGCAAGTTGCTGCTGTTGCCCGCCGGACAGGTCACCGCCACGTCGCGTCATCATCGAGGCCAGCACAGGAAACAAATCAAAAATAAACGGAGGTATCTGCTTTGATTTATCGAGCCTTCCTGCGAGTGCAACCTTCAAATTTTCTTCAACGGTGAGTTGTGGGAAAATGTCGCGTCCCTGCGGAACATAACCGACACCCAACTTGGGACGCAACTCTGTCTTTTCCTTCGTTACATTTCGTCCATTGATAACAATGTTACCCGAATCGATAGACAGCAGGCCCATCAGGCACTTAAGCAACGTTGTTTTACCTACACCGTTGCGACCCATCAGGCAGGTGCAGCTTCCTCTACTCAACTTCAGATTTAAATCCCATAAGATCTGAGAACTTCCGTAAAGCTGATTAATGTTCTGCAGCTCAATCATGGCGCTTCCCCAAGGTACACCTCAATAACATCAGGATTGTTCTGTACTTCATCCATTGAACCCTCTGCCAACACGGACCCTTGATGCAATACCGTCACCTCGCGCGAGATACTGCGTACAAATGCCATGTCGTGCTCGACCACAATCACAGTTCGCTTACCGGCGAGACCTGTTAGAAGCTCGGCAGTACTTTCTGTCTCCTGTGCCGTCATTCCAGCGACGGGCTCGTCGACCAGCAAAAGCCGGGGTTCAGATACCAGCAACATACCGATCTCCAGCCACTGCTTCTGGCCATGGGACAAGGCACCTGCCTGTTGGAATATCTGTGTATGCAATCCAATCGTATCTATTACACCAGCGATCAGGTCCGCCTGATCACTACGCAACTTATAGAAGAGGTTGGCGACGATCCCCTTATCCATACGTAAGGCCAGCTCAAGGTTTTCGAATACCGTTAGCGCTTCAAACACAGTCGGTTTCTGAAATTTTCTACCCACGCCCAACTCGGCGATGTCAGCCTCACTCTTGTTGAGCAGGTTATGTGTCTGCCCAAAGTAGACCACGCCTTCATCGGGCCGGGTTTTCCCTGTAATCACGTCCATCAATGTTGTTTTACCGGCGCCGTTGGCACCAATCAGACAACGCAGCTCACCGTCATCTACGTACAGGTTGAGGTTAGTAAGCGCCTTGAAACCATCGAAGCTCACGCTCAACCCTTCAACGTACAAAAGGACTCCATGAGAAACGTCGACCGAGGGTAGCCTTTCATCTAGCACAAAATCAAAAACCCGATCGCGGCGCATCGTCTCACGAAAAGTATCAAGTCTGGTCATTCTCGGGCCTCCATCAAATCAGGTGACGGTTTATTCCTGGACCGGGTTCTCATTGAAAGAAGTCCGACGACACCTTTTGGTAAAAACACCGTAACGATCACGAAGAGCGCACCCAGAGCAAATAGCCAGGCTTCAGGAAGGATGCCGGTGAACTGGGTTTTGGCGAAGTTAACCAGCAAAGCACCCAGAATTGCACCGTAAAGCAGACCACGCCCTCCAATGGCTACCCAGACAACAATTTCTATGGAATTTAGCGGTGAGAATTCACCGGGATTAATAATGCCAACCTGCGGTACATAGAGTGCACCGGCCAATGCTGCCAGTACAGCTGAATAGACAAATAGCCAGACCTTGTAGGTTTCCGTTTTGTAACCTACAAAACGTACCCTGCTCTCCCCATCCCGAATCGCTTCAATGACACGGCCATACTTTGACGACAATATAAACTGGCTCAACAGATAGGCAGCCCCAAGGGTTAAGGCAGTGCAGACCAGTAGCGCTACCCGCGTAGTATCTGCCTGCAGGTCGAAACCCATCAACTCTTTGAAATCCGTCAAGCCATTGTTACCACCGAAACCCATTTCATTTCGAAAGAAAGCAAGCATCAGGGCATAGGTCAGCGCCTGGGTCATAATCGACAAGTAGACACCGGTCACCCTCGACCGAAAGGCAAGCCAGCCAAAGACGAACGCCAGGAAACCTGGCACCAACATAATCATAATCGCGGCGAACCAGAACTGATCAAAGCCATACCAAAACCATGGCAATTCAGACCAGTTCAGGAAAACCATGAAATCAGGTAACTCCGGATTACCATAAACACCACGGTCACCAATCTGACGCATCAGATACATACCCATGCCATAGCCACCCAATGCGAAAAATGCACCATGACCAAGACTCAATATGCCGCAATAACCCCAGACCACATCTACCGCCATCGCCAGTAAAGCGAAACTCAGATACTTACCCAGTAGCGTAATCGTATAGGTATCGACGTACAGCGCTGAATCTGGTGGTACCAGCAGATTTCCCATAGCAGCCAACAAGGTGCCGACAAACAACAGCACAAGGAAAGTATTGCCACCTTTACTGCGCAACATACTTCGCAGGAAGCCGGGCCGACCTAACTCAGGGAGAATACCAGTATCACTCATGATTCAGAGGCCCTCCCCTGCTGGGGAAACAACCCTCTCGGTCGTTTTTGAATAAAGAGCACGATGAAGACCAACACGCAGATTTGCGCCAGCACTGTCCCGGTAACGGGTTCCATGAATTTGCTGAACATCCCAAGAGAAAAGGCAGCTACCAGCGTACCCCACAGACTGCCTACGCCCCCGAAAACCACCACCATGAAAGAATCAATAATGTAGGCCTGACCCAGATTCGGACCCACATTGGTTAGTTGACTAAGCGCGACGCCGGCAACCCCCGCAATCCCGGAACCAAGACCAAAGGTCATGGCATCCACCCAATTGCTCCTGATACCGAGCGCCATGGCCATATCCCGGTTTTGTGATACTGCCCTGACATACAAGCCGAGCGCGGTTCTTTTCATCACAAGCAGTAAAAGAAAAAATACCAGGAGTGAGAAAATAAAGATGTATAGGCGGTTATAAGTGATGGCAAGGCCCGGATTAATCTGCAGTGCACCGGACATCCAATCAGGTGTACTCACCTGCCGATTTAGCGGTGAAAAAATAGTCCTGACGGTCTGTTGTAAGATCAGGCTAATACCAAATGTCGCGAGAAGTGTTTCCAGCGGTCGCCCCTTCAAAAACTGAATAACGCCACGCTCGATCGCAACCCCAACCAGCCCACAAACGATAAATGCAGCCGGTATGGCAACAAACACTGATATGCCTATGTGGTTAGGGAACTGCTGCTGAATAACATAGGTCGTGTAGGCGCCCAACATGATCAGCTCGCCGTGGGCCATGTTGATGACACCCATCACACCGAAGGTTATCGACAGACCAATCGCCGCCAGCAGGAGCACAGAGCCCAGGCTCAGGCCAAAGAACACGCGCTCAATAAAACCATAGACACGGAGTTTTCGATCAATCTGCTGCAGGGCAGATTGCGATGCATAAACGATAGACCTGTTCTCTTCCAGGTACTTCCCCTGACTATCTTTCTCCACCAAAGACTGCAATTTATTTCTAACGACCGGTTCAACAACCCCGCGCAATAAATCAATAGCGACGAGTCGCTCTTCGTCGTCGGCCGAATCCAGCAACGCTATGGTTAACGCCAAATCGATTTTTTCGATAATAGCGGTTGATGTTTCCGTTAACTTCGCACTGGTCAAAAGCTGGATGTTTTCGTCATCAAGATTCTGCAACATATTGTTAACGGCGGACTCGCGTATATCCGGATCACTACTGGACAGCGTTAATGCCGCTATCTTGCTCCGTAAAATCCTACGTAACTTGTTGTTAACTCTGACTTTCTTGAGCTCTGCTTTTCCAAAGTTAAGAAGCTCTTCTGCATGAAATGCATTACTGACCGTTACTGATTCGTCGTCAGGGTTTCTCTCGACCACTATGACAAGCGTTTTATCAGCTTTAACAAAATAGAGATCCCCCACCAACATCGCTTCAAAGATCGGCAACACCTCGTCTCCACCCTGCTGTTCCATTTCATCCAGCACACCGGCAACCTTACTGAGCTTGACGATGGTCAATTGTTTTCCTGATTGAGCGAGCCCTTCACTAGCCGACGCCACTTCCATCGGAACGGAAATGGAGATAAGAAAGATAAAGAGCCATCGACAGATCTGGTAACGCGAAACAAGATTTACAGCTGAGAACATAATGAATGGGTTACCGTGATCTGGTGATAAGAATGGTTGCTGCGCTAACACTGCGAAAGGCCGCAAGAAGACCAGGGGGCTGCTCTTCCTACGACCCAACACAGGCTCTTATTGATTCAACGGCGCCGGAGCCTCGACCCCATCGAATCAACTTCAGCCGTCATACTTCGTTAGAAGTTCTGACCTGAACACTTTGCCGTCTTGGCATTAAAGTTTCCGCATTTGATCGGTGGCACCCAATCCGCCACGATATCCATAGAACCTGGAAGAAAGTCTGACCATGCGTCGCCAGGAACTACACCGTCAGTTTCCCAAACAACCTCGAACTGACCATCATTCTGAATTTCACCAATCAGCACAGGCTTGGACAGGTGATGATTCTTATTCATCACAGCAGTACCACCGGTGAGATTTGGAGAGGTAATTCCGATAATCGCTGACTCAACTGAATCAACATCAGTTGTACCCGCTTTTTCGACAGCTTTTGCCCACATATTGAAGCCAATAAAGGTTGCCTCCATTGGATCATTGGTCACGCGCTTGTCGTCTTTAATGAAGGCCTTCCACTGCTTAATGAAAGCTGTGTTTTCGTCACTCTCGACACTTTGAAAGTAGTTCCATGCAGCGAGATGTCCGACCAGTGGCTTGGTATCAAGGCCAGACAACTCCTCTTCACCTACAGAAAAGGCCACAACTGGAATATCTTCAGCCGAGATACCCTGATTACCCAGTTCTTTATAGAAGGGAATATTTGCATCACCATTAATCGTGGATACGACCGCCGTTTGCTTACCTGTGCTGCCGAATTTTTTCACATCAGACACTATCCCCTGCCAATCGGAGTGACCGAACGGCGTATAATTGATCATGATGTCTGAATCGGATACGCCCTTGGCTTTTAGGTAGGCCTCCAGTATTTTGTTGGTGGTTCGAGGATAAACATAGTCTGTCCCCGCCAGGACCCAGCGTTCAACACCAATCTCGTTCATCAGGTAGTCGACCGCAGGAATGGCCTGCTGATTGGGAGCAGCACCGGTATAGAAAACATTCTTTGATGATTCCTCACCCTCGTACTGCACCGGGTAAAACAACAAGCCGTTAAGCTCTTCGATGACCGGCAAAACAGACTTACGCGAAACCGATGTCCAACAACCAAAAATCACATCGACTTTTTCTTTGGAAAGGAGCTCACGTGTCTTTTCTGCAAACAGTGGCCAGTTGGAGGCCGGGTCAACAACCACGGCTTCCAGTTTCTTGCCGAGCAAGCCGCCTTTCTTGTTTTGCTCCTCAATCATCATCAACACCGTATCCTTCAGTGTCGTTTCACTAATCGCCATCGTCCCGGAAAGTGAGTGAAGGACACCCACCTTTATCGTCTCTGCTGCCATTGCAGCTGTTGATAACGAGAGCAGCAGAGATGCCGCCGTCATAGTTAAAAGTCGTCTTAGTTTCATAAATTCATCCTGTTAGAGTGGGTTTCTTCGCGTCGCTGCGTTTAAATAGCGACCGTAGTTGTCGTTCACTTAGAAGGTAATGAGTGCTTCCAGCGCATATGTGTCGGAGCTTTCATCAGTGATGTCGTCATCGTCCCTTCTGTATTCAAAGACGATCAACAGGTTTTCAGATACGGCGTAGCTCGGCGATAGCGTATACGCGCTCAGCTCTTCAACGGTGGTCCCGTCATCGGCCTCGACCTCTGACTCGTGGTAACGAAAAGTCAGGCCAAACTTTTCCCATGCATAGTTGGCCATTAACAGGTAACCATTTGCTTCAGCTCCAATACCTGCAAAACCAACCGCCGCAGGAGCATTTTCGGACTGGTTATATTCCGCCGCGAATGTCCAGTCAGCAACGGTGTAACTGGTCCAGACGTTGATAAGGTCTGTGTCCTCATCGGTTCCTTCCAGCTCATCTGTCATGTAGAACCCTTTCAGGGTCCACGCTTCGATAGGATTTACCGCTAGCATCAATTCAATGGCAACGTCGTCAGAATCCCGGTTCTCTCCTTCCAGATCACCCAGATCATTCACAACGGACAAAGCAACATCGAACCCGGACCCTTTGTAATAGGTCGAGACACCCTGCTGATAACCGCCGTAGAAGTACTTGGCGTAGCCAGTACCTGAAAATTGATACAGGCCCGTAGGGTCCTCCGTCTCCCACCCGGAGTAACTCAGGAATCGACCGGCCTTGAAACTCAAAGCGTCGTTTATGCCATAGGTAAAATAGGCTTGCTCTACATCGACTTCTTCACCGGATCCATCGTTGTCCTGGTATTCCAGGTCAACCTGCGCTGTCAGCTTGTTTCCAAAGTCGTATAAAAAGTTGATCTCGAACTGGTCAAGACCGCTTTCCGTTGTACTGTCCCCATCGTCTGGTTCGAACCGCACCGTGGACATGTCTATGAAGCCTGACACGCTAAGTTTTTCGCTAAGCTGAAAACCCTCCGCGTAAACGTTCGACGTGAACGAAAAAACCGCGGCAGTAACAGCCGCTGTAATGGTTCGATATGCAAATTGTTTTGGCAAAATAATTCCCCTGGTTTAGAAAATGCTCTAGAGATCAAGACGGCTTACTCTTCCACCAGGACCAATCTCTATTGAGCGTCACGTCTAGTAACGCAGGAATCATGCCAACGCAAAATATCGCTATTTTCCGGTTGTTTATTAATAGCTTCGAACAAGAACCAAGCAACTGCACCAAAACCGCTCGCTTCACGCACCGAATCAGACTGAGTACCGTCATTCGTTTCTGTAGATTACTAACGCAAGACTTTCCGTTGCTGCACTAATTGATACACTAGTCTTAACAACACAATTAGATGGACTGAAGTGTGAGAAAAACGTGCCCCGATCGATAACGCCTATGCCCTTAACCTCTGAGGACTTTAAACCGTTTGGTGATGTCATCGAAGCTGACAATGCCTATACAAAATCGATTAACGAAGGCAATACCACTCGTTATCATGACCTGGCCGAGCTGGATTTATCTGCAGAGGGAGGAAAGCCGGGGCTCAATATCTTCAGATCGAAGCCACTACCGAAGCCCCTGATATTGGATCTCATGGAGCGTCACCCATTAAGCAGCCAGGCATTTTATCCGCTGGGTAGCTCTCCGTATCTTGTTGTCGTTGCACCACCCGGTGAGTTGGACCCATCCGCTATCGTTGCCTTTCTTGCGCAGTCCGACCAGGGAGTGAACTATCACAAAGGAACCTGGCATCACTACAGCCTGGCGCTGGGAGGTGTTTCTGACTTCCTCGTGGTCGATCGCATCTCTGATGACCAAAACTGCGACGAAGTCCGGCTAACGGGTGATGATCGAATAGAAATTAATACGAGAAGCACCGGCCCATGAGCTTCCTCGATGCCTTTCTGATTTCCTACAGTGATTCATCGTTCACCAATCCGCATGAGGTAGTAAGACCCGATGAACCGGAGGAATGTACCGGCAACTTTACCCATATGGGGGCCAAATACTGGGGATTCGAAACCGCCAGGCACAGGGCAACCAGCCTGACCGACAATAACCAATTCAGCTTCAACGATGATGCCTATCACTGGATACATATTGGGCTTAAGAATCCTGCGGAGGTATCGCGCATAAGCGTCAGCACAAAATGGTTTACCGGTAACCAGGTTCCTGAAATTGCCATCGAACTGGTCGACGATCGAGGCCTGACTGAAGTGGTCGCACGAACACCCCTTGCGCCGGACCAGGAACACACTTTTGAAATAGATCCCACCGTCGCCCACGAATGTCTGGTTCGGTGTTACCACGAGGGTGGCATTGCCCGGGTAAACCTGTTTGGTAAAACTCAGACCGGCGGAGCCAATAGACTTAATATCCTCGAGCAGGCAACCATCTCCCACGTCTCTAACGAACACTATGGCAAACCGGGTGATGCCGTAATGGGAAACCGGGAAGTAGACTACATGCTCGGCTGGGAATCAGCGAGGTCAGGATTCGGCGAGTGCGCCCTGTTCCACCTGGATAAGCCGCATGCTGTTTCCGAAATCATTGTAGATACCTACCTGCATCGATTGAACCCTCCGCTTAGCTGTCATATTTTTGGCATCAATTTGTCTGACGAAAGTAAACTGGAAGCCATATGGCAGCAGCGACCGGACTGGAAGATTGAATTCGCGGATGGGCTTCAGATCATACCGGCGAACTTTCAATCCTATATGCAGAATAAGCTTTACCGAAATGAACCAACTGATGATCCATCCAGGTTCACTATCAAGCTGGAGAACCTAAATCCTGACATCTGGAAACCACTGGTGTCATTCGGACATCTGCGTGCAGATACCTGGCACCAGTTCAGGGAAATGGAACATCATGGTCCGGTGTCTCATATCCTTTACAGCCACTACCCCAATGGCGGAATTCACGGGCTAAAAGTCTACGGTGTCAACAAAGACAGCTGATCAAGCCATGGCTTACGAGAAGCCTCATCGAGAAAACTGCTACGGACACTGTTAACAGCCAACTGTCGCGCTTCTTCCCTGGTTAAGCCCAACTCGCGATGCAGCGCTTCGAAGTTATCCAGCAGGTAGCCACCAAAATAAGGCGGGTCATCAGAGCTCACTGTGACGTTTAAACCCCGCTCAAGCATATGGCGGATCGGGTGATCAACCATGCTATCAAAAACACATAACCGCACGTTTGATAGCGGGCAGACTGTTAATGGGGTCTTTGCCTTAACCAACCGTTCAACCAACTCTGCATCTTCCAGGCAGCGCACCCCATGGTCGATTCGTTCCACCTTCAGCCGATCAAGGGCATCAGTAATATAGGCTGGCGGTCCTTCTTCCCCGGCATGAGCAACTAATCGATATCCTTGTTGCGAAGCCGCCGCATACACACGCTCAAACTTTTCTGGCGGGTGCCCAAGCTCCGAGCTGTCCAGGCCTCTCGACATTATCTGACCTTGAAAAGGCTCTGCGGCTTTCAGTGTTTCGAATGCGCTTTCTTCTGGAAGGTGTCGAAGGAAACACATGACTAACGAAGATGACTGTCCCCAGTCACGTTTCGCATCTTCCATCGCCCGGCCAAACCCCGACATAAACACAGGAAAACCAATCCCCCGTTCAGTATGGGTTTGTGGGTCAAACATCATTTCTGTATGCACAATGCCTTCATCCCGACATCTCTTCAGATAACGAAACATCAGTGAGTAGAAGTCATCTTCATCGATGAGCACACTGGCACCCAGATAGTAGAGATCAAGGAAACTCTGCAGATCCGCAAAATCGTAGGCTCGTTCAACATCGGCGGCTGTTGAATACGGCAGCTCAATTCGATGTTTTTCAGCCAGTTCCATCAACATTGCGGGTTCAAGCGTACCTTCAATATGCAGGTGTAATTCTGCTTTTGGCAACGACCTGACAAAATCGACAAATTCGCTCATTCCGGCAGAGCCTGTGGAATATTGTCTTCGTACTGATCCCAATTCTGCAGAATTTCATCCACTACTTTCGATGCCACGATATACCCTGACTCAACCGCGATCTCCAGGCCCGCGTACTTATAACCCCGGGTTTCCTTAAGAAGGTTCTCCGCAGCGGTTCGTGTCGGCGGCTGCATCGTAAAGTTACTGCCCATTCGCAGCACCATAAACCGGTCTTTGTCGGCCCGGCCAATCTTATCCAGCCATGAAATGGAGAGATAAGAACGTGTGTCTTCCATCGCAGAGGTCACCATGTTGCCCTTCCCATCGGTCCAGTAGTCGACCAGCTGATTGGCCCAGTCATTGAGGAGCTTTCCGTGCCAGAAGGTCAGCGCCGCAATGTGGTCGCCCTTAATGACCTTGGGCTTACCCTGCGCATTAGGATGTTCAGTGTAGAGCTCCCTCTCGTGCTGAACTGTTGGATCATCAGGTAACTCAATATCCTTCGTTAACTGGTATGCCCACTCCGTCAGCCCGGGATTGAGTCGATACATCTCTCCCGTTGGTTCAGGTTTCTCTGGATCAAATGGACGCGTCGTATACCTTGGGAAATATCCAAACGGCCAGTCCTCGGGTATTTCTCTGGCATCAATGTGATGACCGAGATCGCCGTCTACCAGGTATTCCGCCCAGGCTGCGGAACCGACGGTCGCATCCTCAGGGTCGATACCGGCAATACCAGCGGTAAGCCAGTAAGCTTTCGACAGGTCAAAGCGTGGATCCATCCCTACAGCCATCGTCGCTGCGGTTGCCCTGGCTGTCCCGATACCAGTCACGATAACAAGCAGACCATCCTCGCTGTTGTAATGAAGGTCCTTGTAGCCGTGGAATGGCAGGATCTCATCAAACTCTCGCCGTTCCTTCCAAAGCTGGAATTCGCCCGGTCGGTCGCCGGTATCCTCTCCTATTTCAAACAGGGTCACCACGACGACCTTTACGGGTCTTGGGTTCTCTTCAAAATCTGCCTCGACAATAACCTCAACCTCGGGCATACCGCAGGCTGACAAGATAAAGACGAAACCCAGACTAATTGCTCGTAACAACATTGCAGTTCCTTTTAGTGTTGATGGTCAATGATGGTATTGCTCATCGTAACCGTGTTTGCAGGGCAAAAAAAAGGGCAGCGTTAGCTACCCTTTTTTTGTTTTCCAGATCCTTTGCGCCCTCGGGGGCGGTTAGGTTCAAGCCTCAGACCCCTCGCACCCTGTGGGAGCTTCGGGGTTCAAGTCCCAGACCCCGCGCACCCTGCGGGTGCTTCGGGGTTCAAGAAACGCTAGAGC
>JABBBA010000198.1 GCA_018607685.1 K189A clade bacterium
TTCTGATGAAGATGATGGTTTTACGCCTTCGCACTATCTTACGGACGAGACACTAGATCCGGCGGAGATTACGGAAAAAGAGAGTTTTGCAGGTGCTCAGAGCCGGAAATTGGCGAAGGGGTTTATGGATCTTGATGAACGATCAAGAGAGATTATTCAGCTTCGATGGTTAACGGATAGTAAGGCAACGCTCCAGGAACTTGCTGACCAATTTGGGATCTCTGCAGAAAGAGTACGTCAGCTCGAACAAAATGCGCTTAAAAAACTGAAACTCAGTTTTAGCTAGTTCCTGATCGTGACACTAAAAATCGCATTTCTATTTGCAGCCTTTGCCGGCGCGCTTGGCGTTGCACTTGGCGCCTTTGGTGCGCATGGGCTCCGTGGGAGCATCGAGCCGAGGCTAATGGAAACGTTCCAGACCGCCGTTCAGTATCAAATGATTCATGCATTGGCTTTGCTACTGCTTGTGCTCACGACCAAATTGCTCGGCGAAAGCCTGTCATTCGAGATTAGTGTCTATGCATTCATCGCAGGGATCATACTTTTCTCTGGCAGCCTCTATGGGCTGGTGCTTACTGAAATGAGGTGGCTGGGGCCTGTTACACCGCTCGGTGGTTTGTGTTTTATCGTCGGCTGGCTGGCATTATTTGTTGGCGGATACCAGAAGATTGCCTGATCGATTACGCGGAATTAAGTCTTTTGTGCTGCGGCAGGGTCGATTGACGCCAGGGCAGACCCGGGCGCTGGAACTGCATTGGCCGAGTCACGGCAAAGCCATTAGCGACGGCGTTCTTAATCCTGCGACACAGTTCCCCGGTGATGGGCCGCTACATCTGGAAATCGGCTTTGGCATGGGAGACTCCCTCGCCGAGCAGGCCCGCTCAAATCCATCTGTTAACTATATCGGCATAGAAGTTCACCGTCCCGGTGTTGGGCACATCCTGATGCTGATGGACGATTACGATCTTGACAACCTGTGCTTGTATAACGAAGACAGCATAGAGGTATTGGGGGAAGTGATTTTGGAGAATAGCCTCGATGTTGTTCAGGTATTTTTCCCGGACCCCTGGCCGAAGAAAAAGCACCATAAGCGGCGTATTCTCAATCGCGACTTTGTTGGTCTGTTAGAAACAAAGCTTAAAACTAAAGGGTTAGTCCACATAGCGACTGACTGGCAGCCCTATGCGGAAGAAATAGAATCGCTTTTTGATACGCTTACGCAATTTAGGCGGGTGGATGCTCCTTTGAGGCCTCAGACAAAATTTGAGCGAAGGGGAATAAAGCTCGGACATACCATATTTGATCTTGCTTATCGGCTAGTCGACTAACATCAACAAATCATTCAGGAAGAGGCGACCTTTTTCCGTCGGTGTGATCTGATTGATGCTTCGAACCAGAAACCCTTTTTGTATTGCCTGCTCAAGGAAGGAGTCCAATAAACTGGAGCTTAAGCCCGTTGTTCCCTCGAACAATGAGAGATCAAACCCGTTGGTCAACCGCAGCGCATTGAGTAGAAATTCGAGCGTAAGATCGCTGGAGTCGACGATTTTGGTTTTACCGTTCGGGTTCTGAAGGTACTCGGTCGGCATGCGGTTCTTGGTCGTGCGAATGACCTGGTTAGCCCTGGTGATTTTCCCGTGAGCACCGGCACCGATCCCCAGGTAATCCCCAAACCGCCAGTAGTTCAGGTTGTGTCGTGATTCTTCGGTGGGTCGAGAATAGGCAGAGACTTCATATTGTACGTAGCCAGCGGATTTGAGTAGGTCGTTACCGGCGATAAAAATATCTTCCAGGACAGGGTCCTTGGGTAAAACAGGTGGGTACTTGTAGAAACGAGTGTTAGGTTCGATTGTCAGTTGATACCAGGAGATGTGCTCCGGTTCGAGTTCGATGGCCCGCGTCAAATCGTGCAGCGCATCCTCGAGAGTTTGATCTGGAAGGCCATGCATCAGGTCCAGATTAATTCTGCTGAATCCGGATCGCCTTGCGCCTATGTATGCGCGCTCAATATCAGCTGGCCCGTGAATCCTGCCCAGCCGGGTAAGTGCGTCAGCAGAAAAGGACTGGGCCCCTATGCTGAGCCGATTGATACCTGCTCTGTGATAGCCATCGAAGTGGGCCTGATCAAAGGTTCCCGGGTTTGCTTCCAGCGTGATCTCGGATTCGATGATATCAAACCGGTCTCTAATGCCCTTGAAGAGATCATCAATTGATGCCGGTGAAAACAGACTCGGTGTCCCTCCGCCCATAAAAATAGACTGAAGAGTTGGGCGTAATTCTGGTTCGAATCCGGACTCGAGTTCAACCTCCAGATCGCGAAGTAGTGTCTCTACATAACGGGTTTCCGGAATATCGCCTTTTAGCTCGTGTGAATTGAAATCACAGTAGGGGCACTTCCGGGCGCACCAGGGGAAATGAATGTACAGGCTAAGTGGCGTATCGATCACTGAGTAATCCAGATAATGCTGCGAGTGCCTGTCCGCGATGGCTAATCGAGTTCTTCTGTTCACTGCTTAGTTCGGCCGCCGTTTTATCAAGGACAGGTATCCGGAAGATTGGGTCGTAACCGAACCCAAAGTCACCGGAAGGTTCATGGGTGATCTCCCCTTCCCACCTGGCCTCCGTAATAATGGGGGTCGGATCCTCAGCGGTCTCCATATGTACCAGCACGCAATAAAAGAAGGCGCGTCGATCGGATACGCCTTCAAGGCTGGAAAGCAGTTTCAACAGGTTATCTTTGTCTGTCGCTTCCGGCCCTGCGTAACGAGCGGAATAAATTCCCGGGGCCCCGGACAGAGAACGAACGCAAAGACCAGAGTCGTCGGCGATGGCTGGAAGGCCGGTAACGAGGCTGGCATGCCTGGCCTTTATGATTGAATTCTCTACGAAGGTTGTGCCGGTTTCATTCGGCGACGCGACGCCCAGGTCCTTTTGCAGGACGAGTTCAAAGCGCTCGGGAAGAAGTAATCCGATCTCATCCGCCTTGTGCTGATTGCCACTTGCGAGGACGAGTTTCATTAGTCGTAACGCCTGATAAAGTTAATAGACACTGACTCGACCGTGTCCAGTTGCACTTCAAGATGGAATCTCAGGATATCGTGTTCAAGAGCAAGATGACTTGCCAGGTAGTAGATGGCTTCGGCTTCATTAATTTCATCGAACACCAGTTCAAATCGCTGGTTCAACAGATTGATGACGTGGCCGGAGATAGACGCGGCAGCCGGTTTATCCTGTTTCAGCACGGAGAGATTCAATACGACCCTCTTCTCTGACCGCACAATGCCGTGTGCGCTTGCGACATCCGGTGGGATGATCAGGCTGGAGAACGTCGTGTAGTGAATTCTATGTTCACCGTGGTCGACATATTGCGCTGCCGAGGCAAGTGCAGAACCCATGCAGCAGAGCAATAGCAGTAAAAGTTTGAGGTGCATTAAAGCCCCAGTATCAAGCCCTGAGGTATACCAAGCATGGCGGCGAGGGGGCGAATAACCAGATAGGAATCGATCAAGGTTATCGCGACGAATACGAGAATAATTGAGAAATCCATACCACCCATTGGAGGCAGTAGTTTTCTTGCAGGTGCGCACACGGGCTCGGTTAACTGCATAACCAGGGCCATCGCCGGGTGGTTCGAGTAAGGGGCAATCCAGCTTGCGATCACCATGATGATCAGTGCGAAATAGTAGATTTTGAAGATTGACGAGATCAGCCCAACAAGTGACCAGGCGATATAAAGCGGATGGAAGGCGTATCCGCCGCTGAGGAACATCACGAGTGATATCGCCAGCAGCTGCAAAACCAGGGCGACAAACAGTGTTGAAAAATCTACTCCCCGGATGGCTGGAAGGACTTTCTTAAATGGCTTTACGGGGGCGTCGGTAACCTTAACGATGGCTTGGCAGATAGGATTGTAATAATCCACACGTGACAGCTGCATAAGAAACCGTAGTAACAGCAGGATCAGATATAGCCCTGCAAAGGTCTGTATCAGAAATACTCCGGCGCCTAACAAATTCTGTGTCATTCAACTAATCCTGGATTCGGTGGTTCGATTATAGGCCATTTGGCCTCAGTTCTTTTTATTCTCAGTCTTTTGATAACTCAACGGACCGGGTCCTGGCTGCGGTCACCGCACCCCTTACAGCCTCTTCGAACTTAACTGACTGAAAATACTCGACGGCTGCCTGGGTGGTACCCCCCGGCGATGTCACCTGTTTCCTTAACGTTCCGGCATCGGATTCACTTTGCTTTGCCATCACGGCTGCGCCAAGGGCAGTCTGCAGAACTAGCTGTGTCGAGACCTCCGCGCTTAGCCCTTCCGAGACCCCGGCATTGATCATTGATTCCATCATGAGGAAAAAATAGGCAGGGCCACTGCCCGATAACGCCGTGACGATATCAAGTTCAGCCTCGGTTTCTACCCAGAGCGACTCGCCCACCGATGTCAGCACTGAGGTAGCAGATGTTTTTTGCTCCGCAGTAACCGCCGGGGAGGCAAACAAAGCGGTCATCCCTGTTTTGACGAGGGCGGGTGTATTGGGCATGCACCTAACGAGGGCTGTGCCCTCGGGTAGTCGACTCAGCATGTTCGCGGTTGTGATCCCGGCTGCGACACTGATAAAGAGTTTCCCCGTGCTTGAGGCTGAAATCTCATTGAGCAGATCAAGAACGACATCAGGTTTCACACACAACATGACGATGTCAGCATTGGAAATAGCGTCGGTGTTGCTGGACGCGATAGTAACACCCAGGCCGCGAGCTCGCTCTCGGCAGTCTTCGACAGGATCGAAGGCGCACAGTGTGTGACCGTCTGAAATCAGGCCGCCCATGATAGCGTTTGCGATGTTGCCTGCTCCCAGGAATGCAATTGTCGACATGTTGGGAATTATCCTTTTGTTGTGGGTTCGTCGGGTGTGGGGGTTAAGTTTCTGGGCCCAAATATGGCGGTACCTATTCTAATCCATGTTGCGCCTTCTTTGATGGCTTCAATATAGTCATTGGTCATGCCCATCGATAGCTGGTTGAATTCGGGCAATTCATATCGTGATTCAATATCGTCTTTTAGTTCACGTAGTGCGCGGAAAGTGGCGGCCTGCTCTGATGGGTCATTGCTTGGGGCGGGAAGTGTCATTAGCCCTCTCAGTGAAATCCGGTCCAACGGTGCGATCCGGCCAGCCAGCCTAACCGCCTCATCTGGATTAACGCCTGATTTCTGGTCTTCGCCGGAAAGATTTACCTGGATCAGGCAATTCAGCTGGCCGAGCGTTGGTTCCCGTTGCTCAGACAAGCGCCGCGCAACCTTTTCTGTGGCAACGCCATGTACCCAACTGAACCTGTTGGCGATGTCCCTGGTTTTGTTACTTTGTATTGCTCCGACAAAATGCCAAATAGCCCCTGGAAACCTGGAAACCTTTGGTATTGCGTCCTGCAGGTAGTTTTCGCCGAAGTGCTCCTGGCCAGCCTGGATAGCACTCTGGACCGCATCAACACCCATCGTCTTACTGACAGCAAGCAGGTTCACACTATCCGGGTCCCGGTTGGTGAGCCGGCAGGTGTTGACAATTTCTTCCCTGATTGCCGCGATTCTTGATTGGATATTTGTCATAAAAAGTGGAGGTGTTGGGTGAGCCGCCAGTATTGGTTACTTTGAAGGTGACATAAACCCCTTGCTCTGGTTGATTGTCATTCGGCCCGGGCGTTGATCGCCGGCTGCAGATTGTCAATTGCAGAGGTATACTGCCGGTTGATTGCCGTCGGACGGCTTTAACACGAGAGGACAATGCAGAGGACAATGCGATGGACATAACAGAGTTACTGGCATTTAGTGAGAAGCAGGGGGCGTCTGATTTGCACCTGTCGGCGGGATTGCCTCCCATGATCCGGGTTGACGGCGATATCCGTCGAATCAACTTGCCTGCAATGGACCACAAGGAAGTTCATGGTTTGATTTATGAAATCATGAATGACAAACAGCGCAAGGATTACGAAGAGTTTTTCGAATGTGACTTTTCCTTTGAGATTCCGGGTGTAGCACGGTTCAGGGTAAATGCTTTTAACCAGAATCGGGGGTCCGGCGGTGTTTTTCGAACGATTCCTTCCAAAGTGCTCACCATGGATGAGCTGGGCATGGGAGAGATCTTTCGAGAAATCTCGGAAACCCCGCGGGGCATGGTGACTGTTACGGGTCCTACAGGTTCCGGAAAGAGCACGACCCTGGCGGCGATGCTGGATTACATAAATAATTCCCGATACCAGCACATTCTTACGGTTGAGGACCCTATCGAGTTCGTCCATGAAAGTAAGAAGTGCCTGATCAACCAGCGGGAAGTTCACCGGGATACGTTGGGGTTCAATGAGGCTCTTCGTAGCGCGCTGCGGGAAGACCCGGACATCATTCTGGTTGGTGAGATGAGAGACCTTGAGACAATTCGGCTTGCACTTGAAGCGGCGGAAACAGGCCACATGGTATTTGGGACTTTACACACGTCTTCTGCCGCAAAGACCATTGACCGCGTTATTGACGTATTTCCAGCGGCTGAAAAAGAGATGGTGAGATCGATGCTTTCGGAATCTCTTGCGGCTGTTATTTCACAAACCCTGCTTAAGAAAGTTGGCGGTGGCCGGGTGGCGGCTCATGAAATTATGATATGTACACCGGCGATTCGTAACCTGATTCGTGAGTCCAAGATTGCGCAGATGTACTCAGCTATTCAGACGGGTGCACAACTCGGTATGAAAACTCTGGATCAGGGTCTGAAGGAGCTGCTTGAAAAAAATATCATTACCAAGGAAGCGGCGCAGGAAAAAGCGAAGATGCCAGCCGACTTCCAGTAGTTACTAACAGATTAAGAGAGGTGCACGCATATTCCGTGTTAGGAATTATTGTTTAGGATTATTATTCCTCAATTGAGAAAGGCGGCGGAAATGATGGGTTGTAATACAGTTTTACCTGGTTGCGTGCGAATAATGGAAGGTACAGGAACATGATTGATTTCGACAAATTGTTAAAGGTCGTAGTAGAGCAAGGTGCTTCCGACCTGTTTATTACCGCTGGGCTACCTCCCTCAATAAAAGTTAGTGGGAAAATGATGCCGATGTCCAAAACGGCACTGACACCTGAACAGGCCAAGGAAATGGTTCATGCGACCATGAACGAAAGCCAGATTCAGGAGTTTGAGTCAGAGCGCGAATGCAACTTCGCTATACACTCCCCGATTGCTGGTCGATTCAGGGTCAGTGCTTTTTATCAGCGAAACTTTTCCGGTATGGTGTTGCGCCGAATCGAGACTGAGATCCCGTCCGTAGACGACCTGAAGCTACCCGACGCGATCAAAAAGCTCGCCATGACGAAGCGTGGACTGATTATCTTTGTAGGAGCGACGGGTACCGGTAAGTCAACATCGCTTGCATCTATGATTGGATATCGAAATCAGAATTCTAAAGGTCACATCATTACGATTGAGGACCCGATCGAATTTGTACACGAACATAGAGGTTGCATGGTGACGCAGCGTGAGGTTGGTGTAGACACGCCCAGCTTCGAGGTAGCGCTCAAGAACACATTGCGGCAAGCACCTGACGTCATCATGATCGGTGAAATCAGAACGCTGCAGACTATGGATTACGCTATTGCCTTCGCCGAGACAGGTCACCTGTGTCTTGCGACGCTTCATGCAAATAATGCGAATCAGGCGCTGGACCGCATTATTAACTTCTTCCCTGCGGACAGGCAACATCAGGTGTGGATGGATTTGTCACTAAACCTGCGTGGCATGGTTGCGCAGCAGTTGGTCGCAACAATTGATGGCAACGGAAGACGTGCGGCAATTGAGATCCTGCTTAATACACCACTTGTCTCGGACCTTATCCGGAAGGGTGACGTACATGCGTTGAAAGAAGTCATGACGAAGTCGACAGAGCTAGGCATGCAGACTTTCGATCAGGCGTTGTTCAACCTGTACAAGGAAGGCGAGATATCCTACGAGTCAGCGATTGCATCAGCGGATTCTGCCAACGATCTCCGGTTGTTGATCAAACTCTCGGGTGGTGGTGTTGAAACGCCGAGCTTTAATCCGGCCCAGGGACTCTCGCTGGATGACTCGGCTATGGAATAGGGATTACCTGGCCGATCTCTTGTGCGGAACTTAGGCGGAACCCGCAAGCCAGGTTTCAAGAATCAGCTTGGCCGCTATTGCATCGAGCTGGTCTGGGGTTTCGAACTCCCGCGCTTCGAAGGTAGAAAGCCTTTCATCTACCAGTTCGATCCTGATGCTGTATCGACCATGCAGGCGCCTTCCGAATCGAGCTGCAGCTTTCGACATGTCGCTCTCGGTACCATCCATGTTGATGGGCAAGCCAACAACAAAGACCGCTGGTTTCCATTCTTCTACGAGTCGGTCTATTACCTGCCACTCCGGTTTGCCATCTCTTGCCTTTACTACGGTCACCGGGGTTGCGGTACCCGTAATTTTCTGTCCGACGGCGATCCCAATTCTTTTTGTGCCAAAGTCGAATGCCATTGCCAGCTCAGTCATTTAGCTTTTCTCCCCAATCATCTTCTTAGCCGTGGCCCGGGGTCGGGGATATCAGGTTCAGGTCGATTCCGATAGACCTGGCGGCGGCCTCAGGTCGTTCGTCAAAGGGCACGTCGAAGACGATGTCGTCCGTATAGGGTATCACCAGCCACACGTCAGCTTGAATTTCCCTCTCGAGTTGGCCTCCGGACCAACCTGCGTAACCGAGTCCTGCCAGGATTTTTTTTGGCCCGTTGTTTTTTGAGATAGCATCTAGAATGTCCAACGATGTTGTTAAGGAGAGGTTGGTTTCAATACCGACAGAGCTTTCGAATATGACGTCGGTTGTATGCAGGAAGAACAATCTGTTTTGTTCAACGGGACCACTTTCCAGCACCGTAATGTTTGGCGGGCACCGAGTGATTTGATCGTCTATCAATTCTGCCAGGTCTACATCCAGCGGTTTATTTATCACCAGTCCAAAGGCGCCATCCCGGTTGTGCTCAATTAGCAGCGTGACACTGTGAGAAAAATAGTCACCCCGCATTGTCGGCAGGGAAACCAGTAGCTGTCCTGACAATGAAGTGAAATCTGACAAACTAGAAGCTCCGCAGGGAAGAATTCTTCCTGAACTGCCAGGTTCGGATGATTTCAAGCACGTCGGTTGATTGTCGTAGCTCATCCGGAAAGGGTGCGTATGGTGCTGACAGTCGCACTATCCTGACAGCTGCGTCATCCAGAACCTTGTGGCCTGATGACTCAAGAAGTGCGACCTCTTTCAAGGTACCGTCCGGCAGGATCGCCACCATCAAGCGTAACGAGCCATATAGCTTGTTCTCCCGGGCTTCCTGCGGGTAGTTAAGGTTACCAACACTCTCGATCTTGCGACGCCAGGAATTTAGGTAGTACGCATCCGCACTTGATGCCGTCGACACACTGGTGAGCCTTTTTATTCTGGGTCTCTTTGCATAGATCTGGCGCTGGCGGTCAAGGCGGGCTTCGAGGCTTGCTATTTCAAGCGCCCGGGTCCGAAGCGACTTTTCGTGTTCGAATTCGGCCTTTTGGGGGGCGATTTCGGTTGCTTCACTATCCACGGTGATTTTACGGTCGGATTTCGCAGTGGTCGTGATTGCCGACTGCTTTTGATCAACCGCCTTTTGGGAGGGGTTTTGCGGGAGGTCCTGGCTCGTTTCGCGGATTTCAGTGTCCTGAAACTTTGCCTCCGTTGGCGCGGTCATGAGCGCCTTTTCTTCCAGCGTTCCACTACCGACCTGGTTGAACTGAGCAAGGAAGTCAGCCTTGTCGGGTCTGTTCTTGGCACGTTGTTGTGCAAGGGTAACTTCCATGGTGTGAGTTGAAGGCTCCTTGGTGACGTAGGTAAAAGTAACGCCAAGTATCAGGGCAGCATGCAGGGCAACCGCCAGAAAGACTGTGAAACTGAGTCGATCGCCTGGGCTGACGCTCGTTTCGGGCGGGCCTGGAATGACGGCCGCCATTATCCGGGGAATGTCCTGGACACTATTGTGAAAACTATCCTGAGCACTATCGTCTTAATCAGAGCGTCCCAGGATCTCACTTTCGATAAACTGCATGTAGTCTCCCGCAATGTTCAGATTGAAGGCGGCATCCAACTCCCTGATACAGGTGGGGCAGGTGACATTGATCTCGGTGAGATAGTCACCGATGACGTCGATGCCCACAAAGTATAGTCCCTTTTCCTTCAGAACCGGTCCAACCTGCTCACAGATGTAGAGGTCTCGTTCGGTCAGTTCTCGCCCGACTGCTTTACCGCCAGCCGCCAGATTGCCGCGGGTTTCTCCCTTGCCGGGTACCCGAGCCAATCCAAAGGGTACCGGTTCGCCGTTTATCAGCAGGATCCTTGTGTCACCTTCTTTAATTTCCGGGATATAACGCTGCACCATGGTTTGTACCTGACCATGCCTGGTCAGCGTTTCGATGATGACCGATAGATTGTGTTCCTCTGCCACAGCTCGAAAGATCGATGCACCTCCCATTCCGTCCAGCGGTTTGTAGATGACATCTTCGTGCTTCTGGTGGAAGGACTTAAGCTTTTCCTGATTCCGACTGACCAGATGCGGAGGGGTACATTGCGGAAACTGCAATGCGAATAGTTTTTCGTTGCAGTCTCTGATACTACCCGGCCGATTAAGTACCGGCGTCCCATTTTTCTCTATTATTTCAAGTAGATAGGTCGAGTATATGTACTCCATGTCAAATGGAGGGTCCTTTCTCATCAGAATGCAGTCGAGTTCGGCTGCCTTTATGGTTCTACGATCAAGAACATCGAACCATTTGTTCGAATCATCAAAGAGGGTTACATCTGAAACCAAAACCGAGACGGTCCCGTCCTCGATATAGAGGTCAGCCTGGGTAAAGACACTAACCTGCCAGCCACGGGCCTGTGCAGCGAGCATCATGGCCAGAGTACTGTCCTTCCTGGGGTTTATGGAGTCGATGGGGTCCATTAGGACACCGATACGGTAGGTCAAGTTATCTCCCCTATTGGCTCAGCTCGACATTTGTGTGAGCATCAGGATCCGCTGTCGAGGCTCGAGTTTATTGCGTTCAATACTGCCTCCTGAAACGGGCAACATTGTAAACTAACTCACGTTGATTTGTGAGAGAATTCCCTTAAGTGTCGGGTACTTATGGATTGAGTTTAACAACTGTGTTACAAAATGCGTTGCAACTTACCGGAAGCAATGCACTTTTCGCGTATTTTGCTGTTGGTGGATTCCACGAAGCGGCTCATGAACGCTTGTTATGAACAGGCGCTATGACAGAGTACTAGGGTAGGAACTATGGACGACAATTTTGAAGGCGTGAAGGTGATGGTCATTGATGATTCAAAGACCATCCGCAGAACCGCTGAGACCTTACTGTCCAAAGCAGGATGTGAAGTCATTACAGCAACCGATGGTTTTGATGCGTTAGCCAAGATCGCTGATTCTCAACCCGCCATCATTTTTGTCGACATAATGATGCCGCGCCTCGATGGATATCAAACCTGTGCCCTGATTAAAAATAACGCTGATTTCCAAAGTACACCGGTAATTATGTTGTCGAGCAAGGATGGTTTATTTGATCGTGCCAAGGGACGAATCGTCGGGTCCGACCAATATCTCACCAAACCGTTCAGCAAGGATGAGTTGCTAAGCGCAATACGTGATCACGTTAAAACGGATTGATGACCTCGAGGCACGGAGCTTAAAAGAGATGTCGAAGATATTAGTGGTTGATGATTCTCCAACCGAAACCCATCAGTTCAAAGCAATGCTTGAACAGATGGGTCACGAGGTCATCACCGCAGAAAATGGACGAGACGGCGTGAAGATGGCCATTGCGGAACAACCGGATGTTGTCCTGATGGATATCGTTATGCCTGACATGAACGGATTCCAGGCAACCAGGCAGATCGCGAGGGGAGCAGAGACCAAGCACATACCGGTCATTATCGTGAGTAGCAAGAATCAGGAAACCGATAAGGTCTGGGGGCAGCGCCAGGGCGCAAAAGGCTACATAACGAAACCCGTGGATACCAATGAACTGGTCTCCGTCATGCAGGCGTGTATGTGACGATGAGCGAACAATCACCCTTTGAGATGCTGTCGGGCCTTGCGGACAAGGCAAGACTCAGTGCCATGGATTTGCCTGCGGTTCAGGCGACCCAAACGCACACGACTTGCCTTGGATTCAATCTGCTCGGGCAACGATTTGTCACATTGATGGAAGAAGTCAGCGAGATGATGAGAGTTCCTCCAGCGACTCGAGTGCCAGGCGTTAAAAATTTCGTGAATGGCGTTGGCAATGTCCGGGGCAGACTGATGGTTGTCGTGGATCTGGCGCTGTTTTTTGGTCAACCATCAAAATTATCGAAATCGCAACGCAGGGTACTCGCCGTTGAGGATGAAGAACATTTGCTGGGGTTCATCATTGATGAGTCATTTGGAATGCAGCATTTTCCTTCGGATGCTTACTCGCAACAGGCTGAGGACGTTCCGGAGATGTTTGAAAAATTCGTACAAGGGTCATATGAAGTAGCGGGTGTGCATTGGCCGGTAATGAGCCTTGCTGCACTTTCTGATGATCCACGATTAGGAAAACTGGCTGTTTCACACTAGGGCAGTGCGAAGCTTTGAGAGAACTGGAGTAAAAGATGGCTGAAGATACAAACACGACAAACATGCTGCGTAGCCCTGTGCTGCTGGGCATGATCGGCCTACTTGTGTTGTTGATCGCGGGCTTCAGTCTAAATCTCTATATGCTGAGCGCCAGCAGTAACGGCAGCAATCCATATGCGCAACATGCCAACGAGATGCAGGTTATTGCGCAGGGAATCGCCAAGCATGCTTCTGCAACGGATAGTGGTAATAGCGCAGCGTTTGCGTCGCTTGCACGCGACAAAGATGAATTTGATCGACATCTGGATGTTCTCAGAAACGGTGACGGCGCAACAGGATTGCCTGCGGCACCGCCCACTGTGCAGGCATCGGTGTCCCAGGTCGCAGGGCTATGGGCAGACCAATCTACAAGAATCGACACGATTATTCAGAAAAAAGGTGCGGTTGAGTCCCAGCGTGAATCAAGCGCCGACATTAACATTAACCTTCAGTTGATCCAGCAGGAAAATAACAAGGTTGTTCGGGCTCTGGCGAGAAATAATGCGGCAGCAAATGAGATTGTTGTTGCGCAGAGGCAGGCCCTGGTCATTGAAAGAATTGGCCACACCGTCGATAAGGTTATTGATCGTGGTTTTGAACAGGTACTGCAGGAGCAGTACTCCCGCGACAGCAGAACCTTCCGTTCCGTTCTTCGAGGCTTTCAAAATGGTGACGCCGGGCTCGTTATTACGGCGGTCTCCGATGCTGAAGTTCGATCGAATCTTGAAAGAATGGACGAACTTTTCAAGTCTGTTGATACCAATATAAAAAAGGTCCTGAACCAGGCGGGTGAAGTCGTTGAACTGCGTAACGCCGGTACAGCTATTTACGAATCATCGGCTGATTTTGTCCCAGCTATTGGTGCTTTATCCACGTCGTTAGCAAGTGTGGGAGGCGGTGCCGGGCTGGCCTCCATGGAGATCGCGTTTGGTCTTCTCGGAATCATACTGGTTGTGTTTGTCGTCATTACCGTCCTCATTTATCGAGCCTCTAATTCCAGCGTTAGTGAAAGTACGCAACAAAATGAAGACAACCAGGCAGCGATTCTCCAACTGCTGGATGAGCTTGCGGATCTTGCGGATGGAGATTTAAGAGTGCAGGCAACTGTTACGGAGAGTTTCACGGGGGCGATAGCAGACTCCATTAACTTCTCCATTGACCAGATGCGGGAACTGGTTTCAAAAATCAATGAAACTTCCGCAAAAGTATCAAATGCTGCGGACGAGACACAGAGCTCGGTCAGTGCATTGTCTGAAGCGTCGCAGCGACAGGCGGATGAGATTGCGGATGTATCAGAAGCCGTGAATGAGATGGCGGTGTCGATCGACATGGTGTCGTACAACGCGGCGGAATCTTCCTCGGTTGCTGAACGCTCGGTAGATATCGCCAGCAAAGGTGCGGTGGTCGTGCAGAACACGATTGATGGTATGGACAATATTCGTGGACAGATTCAGGAGACAGCGAAGCGGATCAAACGCCTGGGTGAGAGTTCCCAGGAAATTGGTGACATTGTAGCGTTGATTAACGATATCGCTGACCAGACCAATATTCTTTCACTGAATGCCGCGATTCAGGCCTCTATGGCCGGTGATGCAGGAAAAGGTTTCGCGGTTGTTGCCGATGAGGTACAGCGACTGGCTGAAAGGTCCGGTGCTGCTGCCAAGCAGATCTCGGCCCTGGTTAAGACAATTCAGAGCGATACCAATGAAGCGGTAAGTTCTATGGAGCAGACGACCGCTGAGGTTGTTCAGGGCACACGGCTCGCGCAGGATGCGGGCGTTGCACTGGGCGAAATTGAAAGTGTTTCAAAATCGCTCGCAGAAATCATTGAGAATATCTCGGACGCGGCTCGACAACAGGCAGCATCCGCCGGGAAAATTTCGAACACCATGAACAGTATTCAGGAAATCACCACCGCAACAACGGACGGTACAAAGGAAACGGCCACCGCAGTAGGTAACCTTGCTGAAATGGCGAACGAGTTAAGATCTTCGGTAACCTTCAAGTTACCTGAATAGATAGGTAGTTGGGATGAGCGCAACACAGGATTATGTAGCACTCGAGTGGATTCGAGGTGAGCTGGCAAACACGCTACAAAATGCACAGGTAGCATTGGAGGCCGTGGCTGAATCGGCTGATGATGCGACCAGCCTGCGCACCTGCCTGACTGCAATCCACCAGGTTCACGGCACACTGAAGATGGTCCAGCTAGAAGGACCGACGCAGATGGCGGCGGAGATGGAACAGGTCGCCCAGTCACTCATGAACAACAGTGTTTCCGACATACGGTTGGCCCAGGAAACCCTGATGCAGGCGATTTTGCAGTTGCCTGCTTATCTGGATCGGTTACACAGAGAACAAAAAGATTCCGAGAAGAATTATTTGCCGATGGTGAATAACCTTCGGGCTGTACGTGGTGAAGAGAGAATCCAGGGCTCAGGGGCAGAGCTGGAAGAAGGCGAAGGGCCTGATCTTGGTCCGTTAACAACGGCAGCGTTAGACGAGGAAGTGAACGCTTACTTCCAGGGTGATGGTGAAGGAAATCTCCCCAAAATCAGAACGCGCTACCAGCAGTGCCTGGGGGCGATTCTCAAGAAAACCAAAGTTCGTGAGAACCTGACAACCATTGGCAAGCTTTTCACGATGCTGATCCGGCTATGCGGTGATTCCCCGACTGGGAATTTGGCTGAACTCGGATTGGGGATAGTTGAAGGTGTGGCGAACGGCGGGATAAAGCTCGACAACCAGACAGCGAAACAACTGAAAAAAATTGATGATCATCTCAAGACGCTCGCGGAGGCAGGCCAGAATGGCTTGTCGACCCCGGTAGACGAAGAATTGGCCATCGGCTTGATCAAGCTGATTAATGAAAGTCAGAAAGAAACAAAAAGAATTTTGGCGTTACGTCAGCGGTATTTAAGTGAGGCGCCGGAACCGGAAGAAGTGGCGATTGGTCCGGATGATGAAACCATGTCCGCCGTTGCTTCAATTCTAATTGAAGAGCTTAACTCCGTTACGGATAAGCTTGATCTTTTTGTTCGCTCACAGAATCGAAATACTGATGATCTGGCGGCTCTGGTGCCAAACCTCGAGCAGATCTCCAGCACCATGGTAATTTTGGGCAATGCAGAACAGCAGGCCATTGTGGCGAACCAGGTTTCGATTATTAAAGACATGGAGACAGGCGGTGCGCCGTCTGAAGATGTCTTACTCAATATGGCGCAGGCTCTGCTTGAAATAGGTGTTGGTCTGAGCCAGCTGGTCATGGGGTCGAAAGACGGAGGCGAAGGGGATTCCTTTGCTAATCTGGATGAAGCCCATGCCGCGGTGATAAGAGAAACAAGAATTGGTCTTGCGGCTGCGAAAGATAGCGTTATAGATTTCATCTCATCGGAGTTTGACCACACCAAAATCGAAGAGTTACCGCAAACTTTGAAAGCGCTTCGCGGTGGTTTGACGATCGTGAACCAGCTTCAAGCAGGGGACGTACTCGAAGCCGCGGCAAACTACGTTAACAACGCTCTGTTAAGTGGTAACCAGACACCTGAACTTGAACAGATGGACGACCTGGCGGATGCGATTACGTCTGTTGATTACTATCTTGAAAGACTTCTTGAAAACGCTGGTGATCCCTATCTGCAGATGCTTGAGGTTGCAGAAACGGCGATTGAGAAACTTGGTTACGCTGTTGGCGTGGAAGTTCCGGCAGCAGTAATTGAAGAGAACATAGTCGAAGAGGCCGTAGAAGAAGTTCCCGACGAGATCAAAGAGGACTCTTTAGGAGAAGCCGTTGAGGACTCTTTAGAGGAACCGGTCGAGGACTCTTTAGGAGAAGCCGTTGAGGACTCTTCAGAAGAACCAGTTGAAGTTGCCGAGCCGGTATTGGAATCCGAGACCGACGATGAGCTCATTGACGATGAAATCATTGAGATTTTCGTTGAGGAAGCGGAGGAAGTTCTGGAGACGATCCATGAGTTCTTACCGATTTGGCGGAGCGAGCCCTCCAATGCAGATGCTCTGACCGAAATCCGACGCGCTTTTCATACATTGAAAGGCAGTGGTCGCATGGTCGGCGCTACTGTTGTTGGTGAACTGGCCTGGTCAATTGAAAGTCTGTTGAACCGCGTGATTGAGAAAACGGTGACGGCAAATCAGGCGGTGATGGACATCGTCACCCAAGTGGTTGAACGGATTCCGGAAGGTGTCAAGGCGTTCAAAGAAGGCGACCAAAACCGTTTCAAGCCCGTGGGGCTTGCTGCGATCGCTGATGCGCTTGCCGAAGGCGAGGAACCCTCAGCGTCTCCGACAACTGCTGCTGTGGAGCCAGAAGTAGTAGAAGAATCCTTTGAGCTTGAAGAAATCATCGATACGGCGGAGGTTGATCGCCCTGAGCCTATTGAAGAAGACATTGCTGAGTTAGTCGAAGAAGACAGCCCTGAGCTAGTTGAGGAAGACAGCGCTGAGCTAGTTGAGGAAGACAGCCTTGAGCTAGTTGAGGAAGACGGCCCTGAGCTTGTTGAAGAAGACAGCCCTGAGCTAGTTGAGGAGGACAGCCTTGAGCTAGTTGAGGAAGACAGCGCTGAGCTAGTTGAGGAAGACAGCCTTGAGCTAGTTGAGGAAGACGGCCCTGAGCTTGTTGAAGAAGACAGCCCTGAGCTAGTTGAGGAGGACAGCCTTGAGCTAGTTGAGGAAGACAGCGCTGAGCTAGTTGAGGAAGACAGCCTTGAGCTA
>JABBBA010000410.1:0-16161 GCA_018607685.1 K189A clade bacterium
TGGTTGGGTGTTTACCCTGTTTGGTACTTTCGGCGGGTTGTTGGCGGGTCTATATAGTGCGGGCGGTGCACCGCTTGCGTACTTCGCCTATAGGCAACCCTTATCAATTAACACCATCCGGTTCAGTTTGCTGGCGGTATTTGGTGTATCTACCGGGATTCGGGCGGTAATGATTGGCGTTTCGGGTCAACTCAACATGGTGATTTTGCAGATAAGTGCGATTGCTATCCCGCTGGTCATTGTGGTGACTCTGATGGCAAGCCGTTATGTCCAGCGGGTGCCGGACCACCTGGTGCGAAGGTTAGTGTTCGTGATATTGATCGCTGCGGGAACATTTCTGATTGCGGCCAGTCTGCTGTCTTATCTTGGGCTAGATGGTAACGGTGCGGCTGAATTTGGAGCAAAAGGAACCTGAGCACTCACTGTTATGTGGGTGTTCGCTCCATCCAAAGCGTATCCCAGTATTGTCCAAATTTGTATCCGACTTCGGTGAGTTTACCGGCTTCAACGAAACCGAAACGAGCGTGCAGGGCGACGCTGGCATCGTTAGGTAGAGCGATGATGCCATAACATCGGTGCACGTCTGTTGCATCGAGCGATCTGAGTAAATGCTCGTAAAGTTGTGCGCCGAACCCGTTGCCCTGTGCTTCCGGAGAGAGATAAATAGTCGTTTCTACGGATAGGTCGTATGCAGGTTTAATGCGGAATTGGCTACTGCTTGCGTATCCGATGACCTCGTTGTTGCTGACGCCCACGAATAATCGGTGCCGGGGATTCCGATTGTATTGCTGTAGCCAGGAAAGGCGCGCATCGACATCCACAGGGTCCAGGTCGAAGGTGACATGAGTTTCCAGCACATAATGGTTGTAGATGTTTACGAGTGCGCGGATATCGTCCGGCACGGCTTCTCTAATATTCAGGCTTTTCACGGGTGTTTTAACATCAGGTCGTCAGGTGGTGGTTTTTAATTATTACTACATGCGTTTCGAAATGAAACATTGGATAATTGTGTACCCAGTCATTGATTCATCGCTGTATGAGTGAATTTGAAGATATAAGACCTTATCACGACAACGAAGTTGCTGATGCACTCACAAAGTTGGTCGTTGATCAGGAGCTCACCGGGTTTCTCGGTGGCTGGCTGGCGCCTCGTTTGAACCAGCTCTTCCCCGGGATCGTATCGGCTGCGATTTCCATGTACCTCAAACGTGCTATCCGGGGAGTTGATGATATTGCGGGTTTCCAGGAAATCGTTGCTGATTATGCGAAGAAACTTGTCCGTGACGGCTCTACCGAGTTTTCCTACGAAGGGTTTGATTCGCTGGAACCGGGAAAGGCCTACCTTTTCATCAGTAATCACCGTGATATCGCAGGTGATTCGATGTTGCTCGACTATGCGCTTTACCTGAATAACCTGGAAACGGTTCGGATTGCGATTGGGGATAATCTCGTTCAACGTGACTTTGCGACCTCGCTGATGAGGTTAAACAAGGGCTTCTTTATCAAGCGTTCAGTTGAAGGAGCGAAGAAAGCCTATGCGGCGTTGATCCAGGCCTCCGGATATATCAGGCATTCGATTCAGACCGGGCATTCCATATGGATTGCGCAGAGTGAGGGGCGGAGCAAAAATGGTCTTGATGTGACTGACCCCGCGATTATCAAAATGTTTGTTTTGGCGGATCGAAAGAAACCGCTTCCTGACGTCATCAGGTCGCTCAATATTGTTCCGCTCTCAATATCATACGAGTTTGATCCCTGTGACACGTTAAAGGCGACGGAACTCGGTAAGATTGAGCGAGAGGGTGAGTATGAGAAACCACCCGGTGAAGACCTGTTGTCGCTTGTCAGGGGATTAAACGGCCAGAAGGGTAAGGTGATCTTGAGGCTGGGCAAGCAGTTGGATGGGGACTTCGAGAGTGTTGATGAGGTCGCGGCAGAAATTGATCGCCAGATCATATCTAACCTTCAACTTTTCCCTGTTAACTATTGGGCCCTGTCAAAACTCGACGAGCCAGAGTACCAATCCCTCTCGCATCTTGTGCCGACAATAGAGAAGAAAGAACTGCTCGCACTCACACAACGGCTAAAAAGTTGTCCGCCGGAGTACAGGTCCTACTGGTTGAAGATGTATGCGAACCCTGTGCTCAATCGTGAGCGGGTCCTGAATGCGAAGTCGGGAACGTCGGGCGTATCGGATTAAAATGTTGATTCACCCGGCGAAAGTTAACTATACAAAGAGATAGCGGGCGCCTCTATGGCAGCCCATTGCTCCCTCAGCTCCAGAATGTGTTCCGACCAGTACCGTTGTGTATTGAAAAACGGGAATGCCCGTGGGAAAGCAGGATCGTCCCATCGCCTGGCCAGCCACGCCGCGTGATACATCATTCGCAGGGTTCGCAACGGTTCAATCAGCAATAGTTCACTGGTGTTGAAGTCCCTGAAGTCACGATACCCCTTCAGTATCCTGTTCATTTGTATTGACTGTGAATCCTCATCACCGGACAGGAGCATCCACAGGTCCTGAACAGCCGGGCCCATTCGTGCGTCATCAAAATCTACAAAATGAGGCTGGTCTTCTCGCCACAGGACATTACCCATATGGCAGTCAGCGTGGAGTCGAATCAAACCTGGCGCAGCAAGGTCGAACCTGTCCTGAATTAGCGCAAGCAGGGGCTCGGTGACCGTAGAGTACGATTCCCGAAGCTCATCCGGAATGAAATTGTGATCCAGTAGCCAGCTGCGAGAGGAAATACCATATTCTTCGATGCTGATGGTTGGACGATATGAAAAGCGATCACTCGCCCCGACGGCGTGTAGCCTCCCGATGAATCGCCCAAGTACTTCCAGGCAATCAAGGTCGTCGACGGCCGGTGCTCTGCCTCCGCGTCGCGGAAAGATGGCGATATTGAAGCCTTCATACTGGAAACAGGTTTGGTCGTTGATGGCCAGCGGCGCAACGACTGACAGGCCGTGATCTTTGAGCTCGATAGTGAAATCGTGTTCTTCTCTTATCTGCTCGAGGGACCAGCGGCCTGGGCGATAAAACTTGGCGATCACCGGTTCGCTGTCTTCAATACCAATCTGGAAGACCCTGTTCTCGTAGCTGTTGAGTTCCAGGTTCCTGGCGTCGCACCGGTAACCGACGGATTCTATCGCATCCATGATGAAGTCGGGGTTCAGTTGCGAAAAAGGATGTTCGTTATCAGGATGTTCGTTGCTAGTCATGTTGGGTCATCAATGCTACGCCTTTGATTTGCGCGAAGATGGACTCACCTATCTCGAAACGCAGTTCCTGGAGTGACTTTCGTGTAATGAGTGCCAGTAGAAACTGGTTTCCGCATTTCAGTTTAACGACTGCGGAGGCCCCGGTTCCAGGGTCACGTATATCTTCTATTGTAGTCGCAATAACGTTAATGATACTTGATTCATTTCGCTGCCTTGAGAGGCTGACATCCCGGGCCGGAATTTTAACGCGCACGGATTCTCCGATTGTAAGCTGGCCCGCAGAAACAAGAAGGTGTGTATCTTCGAACTGCAGCTCAGTTAGGGAATACTGTTCATTTTCCGAGTTAACACGGCAGGATACGATCGCTGCCGCTTCCGGCTGATTTATGTGGCTGCCGGAGACAGAGAAATCGATGACAGAGCTCGTGCCTGTGATCTTTCCTGCGGCTATTTCGAACACCGTGTCTGCAAAGTACAGGATCTCATCCAGCGCGTGACTGACATAAATAATAGGCACTTCCAGGGACCTGTGTAGTCGATGCAGGTAAGGGAGGATTCGATCCTTTGCCGCCTGGTCCAGAGATCCAAGTGGTTCATCCATGACGATCAGGTCAGGGTTGGATAACAGGGCGCGCGCAATGGCAACCCGTTGCTGTTCTCCACCCGACAACTGCCTGGGTAGTTTTTCGAGAAGGCTCGAAAGGTCCAGAATATCCAGAACGTCTTGTCTGCTTAAGCCACCGCCGCTCTGGCGACGTGTTTCAGCATAATCCAGATTCCCGGATACGCTCAAGTGCGGAAACAGGTTCAGGTGCTGGAAAACGTAGCCAATATGTCGTTGATTAGGTGGTACAAAGATTGTTTCGTTCTGCCAAACCGTATCGTTAAAGCTCACATGAATACCCGGGAGATGGTCCAGCCCTGCCAGAATGCGCAGGATTGAGGACTTTCCTGAACCCGATGCGCCAAAGAGCGCCGAGACTTCTCTGTCGGGAAAGTCTACGTCGACGTTGAGTTCGAATCCGCCTTCCCTTACTACCCTGGCCTGGATTGACAATGACATAGTGCGCCCTAGGTTGTCCGTGTGCCGTTTTGCCAACGTCTGTCGACGGCGTAAAGGAGGAATAGCGTGACAAACGAAAAAACAAGTAAGCCGCCGGCGAGGACGTGCGCTCTTCCATAATCGAGGGCTTCGACATGATCAAAAAGCGCAATAGACAGCACCCGGGTTTCGTCCGGCAGATTGCCGCCGATCATCAGTACAATGCCAAATTCCCCGACGGTATGGGCGAAGGACAGACATATTGCGATGAAGAAACCTCGACGACAAAGTGGCACGATTAGACTGAAGAATCGATCCAGGGGTGATGCGCCGAGGGTTGCCGCCGCCTCAATCAATTCCCGTTGCATCGAACTAAAAGCAACCTGTAATGGTTGAACATAAAAGGGTAGTGAGTAGATCGCCGAGCCAAGGACCAGCCCATAAAAAGAAAATGCCAGGGTGGTTCCGGTTGCGGATTGCCATAACTCCCCCGGCAGGCTGTTTGGAGAGAATGCCAGTAGAAGGTAAAACCCCACTACGGTTGGCGGTAGGACGATCGGCAGAGCCACGAGTGGTTCGACGATATTTTGCAGTAGCTTAACCATCCGCCCCCGCTCCCTTGCGTGAGAGCGTTGGGATAACCACCATGCCAGTGGCGTACCCAGAACAATAAGCACGACGGTTGTAACAAAGGCGAGCTTGAGGGTAAGCCATAAAGAAACCAGGTCCGATTCCGTCATCGATCAGCTCCATTTGCGACACGAGATAGTGTGTCCGCATCCGGTACCAGATATCCCGATTGTTCGATGAGTCTGGTGGTGTCGGGGTCGAAAGTGTAAGCCACAAATAGTTCGGCTGTCACGGATGCGTCTTTCAGCACCACTAGCTGTTGTTCAATGGGTGCGTGAGACTGGTCTGGAACAACCCAGAATTCATTTGCGGGCACATTCAGGTACCTGATTTGCGAAAGAGCGACCAATCCTGCTGGAGCATTGCCGGTTCTGACAAAATTGAAAGCCTGATTGATATTGGTCCCGTAGACAAGTCGTCCTGGGTTAACCCGCATGAGTTCCAGAGTATCTATCGCTGCTTTGCCGTAGGGTGCATGCCTTGGGTTTGCGATGGCCATCGTTCCTCTGTACTGGATCAAGGCACGCTCATCAGCCGGTTGTTCGGGAATCCAGAATACCAGTTGGCCATAGGCGTAGGTTCGTCTCAATCGTGTGTGGCCCATTGATTCAAGAAGCGCAGGTCGGACGCTGTCTGCAGCAAAGACGATGTCAAAGGGTGCCCCATTTTTTACCTGAGCAAATAATGCACCTGTCGATGCCGCGCTAATATCTACCTTTACGTTGTGCGTCAGCTCAAATCCGGTTGCTATTTTCTCGAGCGTTGACCTGAAGTTGGCGGCAACCCCAATTCTGAGATTATCTGCAAAACAGGATGGTTGAACAAACAGGTTTAATAGAACACCTGAGAGTAAAACGCCGCGCTTAATCCATCCGTTTGATGAAGTCATCGATTAACCATCCAGAGATGGACATCATCGCAGGTTTGTGTGGAAGGTCGTTGTAGCGGAACCACTGTGCATCGGCGATTTCTTCTTCCTGGAGCACCAGTTCACCGCTATCGTATTCAGCGTGGAAACCAAGCATCAGTGAGTTGGGGAAAGGCCACGATTGACTGCTGTAGTACTTGAGGTTCTTTACCTTAAGACCTACCTCCTCAAACACCTCGCGATGGACAGTTTCTTCAATGGACTCGCCTGGTTCTACAAAACCTGCCAGGGTGCTGTAGAAGTTGCCGCGAGCGTGTGCATTTTTGGCAAGAAGAATTTCGTCACCTTTATTGATCAGGACAATGATGGATGGAGACAGCCTGGGATAGAAGGCAATGTTGCAGGATTCGCATTTCCTCGAACGGTCCACGGGTGTTGTTGAAGTTACCTGTCCACAGGCACCGCAAAAATGATGGTGTTGGTGCCACTCAATGACCTGCTTGGCTCGACCGATCAGGTAAAACACTGGTTGTTCAACGATCGTCAGGAATGACCATAGGGCTTCAAAGCCATAACCCTGGGGTTCTTCTGCATCAGGGTCAACTTCGACCGCATAAATAGGAGTACCACCGAGATCGCCGAGGTAGTGTGAGGTCACGGCGTCCAGACCGCACCACCGAAATTCATCCCCTGTCAGGGGTCGCCACGGATGCTGACCGTCAACGCCAAGGACTTCTCCGTCTGACATTACAATGTGGTAACTTTGTTCAGGTGCAACAGGTTCTGTTAAACCCGGGTTGAAGTCGTTACTAATATTAGCGTGTTCCCAGTCCATGACTCTCAATGCTGAAAAAAAGACGGACTTTAACATACCGTCTGTTTCACTGCAGGAGAGCCCCAGTGTTCGGCTGCGAGGGCGGAGTCCTTGCAACGGAAAATACAACGACATCGGAAGCGCCGGATTGTACAAGGCGATGTGATATTTCTGTGATTGTGGCGCCGGTTGTTATGACGTCGTCGACAAGCAAAACCCTGTTCCCATCCAGAATCCGTGTAACGTCGAAGTTATCTTTTAGATTGAGCTTTCTTGCGGCCAGAGGAAGTTCTTTTTGGTCCGGTGCATCAATTACCCTGGTCAGTAGGCTTTTATCCAGCTTCGCCGGTATCAGGTTTGCCAGCTGCTGTGCGATCAGGAGCGATTGATTGAAGCCCCGTGCTCGATTTTTTCTTGGATGTAGCGGCACTGGTACAACCAGAAGGCCCTCTCCACGGACGTTTCTCAGGGTTTGTCGATGGTGACGGTAAGCAAGGTGCGTTAGTACATAGCCAGAGGAAAGAAACTGTCGATCTTTGAAAGCATGTATCAGGGTATCTATCGGGAATCGATATTCAAACCCGCTGAGTGTCGCGCTAAAGACCGGTGGCTTCTGCAGGCACCGGGCGCAGGGAAGTAGGGTCGTCGAAGGTTCGGCACAGTAGGGGCAGCAGTTGAGCAACCAGGGTAGGTCTGCTTCACAGGCGAGACAGATGTCCAGGCGGCGTCTGGTCAGTTTTTTGCACAGGATGCATTGCCCAGGGAAGAGGTAGTAGGAAAGCTGGTGGAGCGTCACAGTTAAATTCACAACACAAGTGTTGCACAGTAAACCAGGCAGGCCACCGGTCTAATGCTGAGGGAAGATTAGGCTATTGGCCAGGATTACTCTGAGATTCTGGCTCGGCTTCGGCTTCAGGGGGCATTTTAAGATCTGGGCAGGGGTGTTGAGGTGATCCGTCGCAGACCGAGATTCTACGCAGGTAGGTAGACCAGATCGCAACTTCTTCTTTGGTGAATTCTTCCTCGTTTACATCAAAAGGCGGAACTCGCCTTACTATTCTTACGGAGTACAGGTAGTCGTTTCCCCTGATTGCTTTTATCAGCTTAACTTCACCGCGATTTGTAAAAGCATTCTCACCACAAAGAAATAGTCGTACCGATGTCTGGTAGTTATTTTCCAGGCCAGAGAAGACATTGTAGTGACGAACAAAATCACACCGTGACTGATCTGTCTCTGCTTCAGAGAAAAGAAGTTCAATTGGATCGAGTGATAGCTCTTTTGTAGTGTGTGACTCGAAAGACAGTTTTGCTGACCAGTCACTTTTACTCTGGTCCGGGGGGATATAATCGGTCAGCCTGGTGGTGTCGTTTAGCAGCTGGAAAACAGTCACCCAGTTTTTTGGGGCTTTGGCCAGTAGTCTTTCACCGGTTTCGTTAGTAGCGGTTGGTGCTTCAGGAACGCTAACAGGTTGGCTGGTACAGCTGCTCAGCAGAACTAATTGGGTTAGTAAAATCAGAAGCGGTGGCGATATCTTCACATAAATGCTCTAGCTTCTTTTTCAAGCGCGATCAGCCGGCGAACCCAGTTCTCGATAATCGTAAAGTCTGACTCCATGACCTCGAATGTTTTACAAATTTCCTTCAACAGGAATTGTTCTTCGATTTCAAATGCGCCGTCAGCATAACCGAGTCGGATCAATGCAATGATGGTTGCAACCCTGGCGCTTCTCGTATTGAAAATCTCTCCTATGCCATCGATCGGCATGTAGTGAGGTTCAAACCCGGAAGGGAGGCCAATTTCCCTTTTCAGTTCATCCATCATCAGTTGCTCACCGGGACTTAGTTCCCCATCTGAAACAACCACGTCGTGTGCCAGACATATGAAGGCTTCTTTTTGATTGTTGTTGAGCTCAAAGAGGAACATTTACTCGTCCGGTGCTACCAGTTGAAGACTGTAGTTATGTATTTCTTCGTCCCTTAGGGTGGTGACCTCGACGGTATCACCGGGCTTAAATTGTTCCAGTTGGCTGAGCAAGGAATCTTCATTGGTGACGTTCTGGCCGTTGATTGCGATGATCACATCGCCAAGGTGAATATTGCCACGCTGGTCTTCCCGTACACCTACCATGCCGGCTTTATCCGCCGGAAGCCCTTTTCTGACGGACAGTATGGCAACGCCTTTCACCCTCAGGCGCCGGGTCCAGTAGTCGGTTAGGCTCTCTATGCCCATGACAGGGCGGATTAACTTGCCGTGTTCAATTAGCTGCGGAATGATTACCTTGACCGCATTGACAGGGATAGCGAATCCAATACCGGCGCTCGCGCCTGATGGGGAATAGATGGCGGTGTTGACGCCCACTAACTGGCCGTTCGAATTCAGCAATGGTCCCCCTGAATTGCCTGGATTAATAGCGGCATCAGTCTGAATGACATTTTTGATTGTTCGGTTGTTGACGGATTTTATTTCCCGGCCCAATGCGCTGACAACGCCAACGGTCAGCGTCGTATCCAATGCAAACGGGTTGCCAATCGCGAGAACTTTTCTGCCAACCGCGAGGGATGCTGAGTCACCAAGTGGCAAGGGTTGTAGATCTTCATTCGGTGCATCGATCTTCAGGAGCGCGATATCTTTTCCGGGTGCGCTGCCAATAACCGTTGCTTGATAGCTCTTGTTGTTCTGAAGCTCGATCGTGATTTTGTTGGCGCCGTACACGACATGGAAATTTGTAACAATTAGCCCTGATTTGTCCCATATAAACCCGGTGCCGCTGCCACGTGGTATCTCCATCACGTTCAGAGAAAAGCGTTGTCTTCTCAGCTGCGTATTGGTGACGAACACAACACTTGGGCTGGCGCTTTCAAAAACCGAGATGTTGTTCTGTTCATCGCCTGTCAGGAGTGCCGCTATGGCTTCTGCATTGGCACTGGCCACCGGATTTTCATCGCTGGTCGCATACACAAAGACGCCAACAACGAATGCGATTGCGACTAATACAGCTCCAGATATGCGCATCGGCAATGAATCTATCGAGTGGTTGGAGTGTTTCGGGAGATAATGTCCGTGTCATCGAGAAAACGATTTAGTTCGTAAAGGTCTTCAGGATTCAGGGTGCCAACAGACTGCTTAAGCAGCAGTGTGTCGAGGACATATATGTACCGGGCATCGGCGTACTGAAATTGAGATCGGTAGAGACTCTGCTGGGCATCCAGAACGTCGACGATGTTTCGTGTACCAACCTCGTAACCGGTCTGGGTTGCATCCAGTGCACTTTGACTGGATTCAATACCACGAAGCCTGGCGCGCACTCTTGCAACGTCCGTATTAATTGCCGTGTAGAGGATGCGGGTGGCTTCGGCAACCTGTTTCTCTACGAAGTCCAGGTTTTTCTGAGCGGCCTCGACATTATATCTCGCCTGTTTGACGTTAGCTCTGACTCCACCGCCCTGGTAGATAGGGACATTAAGATTCAGAAGGTAAGTTCTCTGGTCAATTTTGCTTCCCAGAAAGGCATTGGCGCCGGAGACTTGATGGCCCCAGGTAGCCTGCGCATCGATGGTAGGGTAGTGACCGGCCTTGGCGATCTGTAATCCCCTTTCAGCCGTGCGAAGCCTTTCCCGTGTCGCGATCAGCGAATAGTTGTGCTCCATTGCCGTACTAACCCAGGCGTCTTCATTCTGGGGGTCCGGATACCTGACGGGGAAATCTTCCACCAGGCCATTAACATCTTGCAGATTGCTGCCTGTCAGTCGGAAAAGGGGTTCGAAACTTGTGGACTGCGCTCCTTCTGATTCGATGACATTAACTGTCGATGAATCATAGGCTGCCTGTGATTCCAGGACGTCGGTAATTGCAACAAGGCCAACGTCAAACCGTTGTTGTACCTGCTCAAGCTGTCTTTGGACGGCATCCCTTTCTGCATTTGTGGCAGAAAGAGCGGCGTTGGCCCTGAGTATGGCAAAGTAACTTTCTGATACCCGAATCAATAGCGCCTGTTGTTCGGCAGCAAAAGTCGCGACTGCTTCAGCCTGAATGTTTTTTGACTGTTGGAAACTGTACCAGCTGTCCAGACGGAAAATAGGCTGGTTCAGAACGGCGGCCCAGTTGTGATCGTTGAAATTGCTGGTGGCTGGCGATGGATTAGTCGGGAAGCGGCGCATGTTGTCTGATGTCTGGCCGACCAGGGAAACGTTCGGAAGAATCCGTGCCCGACTTTGGGCGACTACTTCGTTCCGTGACAGGAAGACAGCCTGAGCTGAGCCTAATTGTGGGTCATTTATAACTGCCAGATTGTAAATCTCTTCCAGTGTTTCTGCATGCACTGGGGCCGCCGCCAGCATGACGATACCTAAGGCGCGCGCAATTGTTGGTCTAATCTTCATTTTTAATCCTGCAGGTTTCTAATTCGGGTTTTACGACAAAACCGCTACCAAGCTGTATTAGAGCACGGAAGTTACGTGCCAACCTTTTAGTCGCGATAACGTGAGCCTGGCGAGCGTTAAGCTATTCAATCTATTATACATTTATTGATCCGTGGCGCGGAGCGTCATTGTATGAGGAAATCGTATTAGGAAATAGCATCTGGAAACGGTCCCAGCGCTGCTTCCAGTAATGATGCAACCGCCAGGCACTGATCTTCCCGAAAAGGACGGGCCAGTATTTGTACACCAATGGGTAAGCCATCAGGATCAGTACCAGCCCGGATGACGACCGAAGGCCAACCGGTCAGGTTGTAGGCGGTAGTGTATGAATAGGCGGAAAAGTCTTCCTGCTCCTCGTGAGCAATCGCTGTGTGTGCGTTGACCGGTGATATCAGGATATCGAAGGTGTCGAAATAGCTGAGCATTGAGCTTTGGAAATTGTGCCAGAGATTGATCGCCTGGGAGAATTGGGGTGCGCTGATTGGATCTCCAGCGCCCTGAATCAAACCGGCTATGGCCGGTGAAGGGGTAGTGGTTTGGCTATCTTCGAGCAGCATGTTGATCAGATCTCCGTTGTCAGCCGCCATTAGATGGCCAAATATAAGACCAGCCATCTCTATTCCGCTCGGCCGCACCTCAGATGCCACCAATTTGTGAGCGCTGAGAAGATCGACGACTGATCTTATGGTCGAGACGATTGGAGCGTCCGGCGTCTTTATGCCGTTGTCTGTGTGGTAGCCGATTCGCAGTTCAGCAACATTTACGGCATACGGGTCCAGCAGTGGGCAGGGAATTGCGTGGGGGTCAATATTGTCCGGTCCCGCCATGATCTCCAGTAAATAAATAAGATCGTCGACGGTTTTAGCCATTGGCCCGGGTTGGGAGAGGGGTGCGATCACACCGCTGGTGGGCAGCGCATTGCCTGTGCAGGGTACGCGGCCTGTGGTGGGTTTGATTCCGCTGATCCCGCAAAAATGACTGGGTAGCCGGATGCTACCGCCGGTATCTGTTCCCACGTCGAAAGGCGAACCACCGGCGCTAATAATCGCGGCCGCTCCACCGCTACTTCCGCCGGGGGTTTTGGACGTGTCAAACGGATTGTTTGTTCTACCAAAGATGAGGTTGTCTGTCTTAAAGGCAAGGGTAAATTCGGGCGTATTGGTTTTACCCATGAGGATTGCGCCCTCGGCGCGCAGGCGCCCGACACAGGTAGCGTCTTTGCCGGGCCGAAATTCCCGGCGGCCTTCGGTTCCCCACGTCGTAATCATGTCGAAGGTGTCCAGAGAATCCTTGATGGTCATAGGGACACCAAAGAGCTTCCCGGGCGTCTCGCCGCCCTGCAGGGCAAGATCCGCGCGTTCCGCATACTTCATCGCCAATTCCGGCTCAAGCCGGATAACGGCATTCAGGGCGGGATTGACTGCCTCGATTCTGTCGAGGAACAGTTGTGTCAGGTGTTTGCTGGTCGTCTGTTTGCTGCGGATGGCAGTAGCAAGGTCTCGGACCGATAGTGTCAACAGGTCGTCCATAAGTCTCCAGGATCAGTTGCTTGAAATATAATATGGCATACTACTCGATACAGTAGTGAGGACCGAACGGCTTTAAATGCAGTACACCACACAGGAACTGTTAATAGGCGATGCACTGATGACTTGCGTCTATGCACTTGCGATTGGCAGTCTTCTTTATTATCACAAGAAGCTTGAATACGGCTATTTAAAGCTGGGTGCCTTTGCGCTGTTGTTCAGCCTGTTAAGCGAACTGCTGGCGAGCCTGGTGCTGCATCTTGGTCTGGATTGGCTTTTACTGTTGTCTATAGGCGCAAATCTTCTATTTACCCTGTTCATGTACGTCATTCTCCAGCGACTGGCTGAAAGGCAGGTTTCCTTTTCAGCCATCGTAGTAACGGTAGTCGCTTCAGTTGTTTTGTCGCTTTTAGTTGTGACAACGGGTTTTTTCGCGGAAATCGGCTGGATGATTGTTGAAGTGCCGGGTGCAATACTGTTGATTATGGCGATTGCCCGGTTACTGCAGACTCGTCGGACCCCCGGAGTTGTTTCGCTCACTACGCTGTTACTGCTTCATGTCGCCGGTCGGGCAGCTATTCACTCGTTAAGCGTTGATGAATCTCTTTTTGCTACAGTCTTGTTCTTTGGTGGCGTTGTGGATTTGCTGAGTGGATGCATGCTGGCACTCATCTGTGCAGAGCGCTTGATGGACAGCCTGGGTGCTCAAAGTGATGAATTGATGCGCTTTGAACAGGAAAACCGCAGGCTGGAATTGCAGTTTTCGCAGGCGCAGAAACACGAAAGCCTGGGCGTTATGGCGGGCGGCATTGCGCACGATTTTAATAACATGCTGACCAGTGTGCTGGGATACACCAGTCTGGCTTTGAAGAAGCTCCCTGCCGATTCCGATGTTCGTAAAGATCTCTATATGGTGATGTCCGGAGCAAGGCAGGCAGCAGACCTGACTTCCCAAATGCTGGTTTATGCGGGTAAGGGTGCCATAGAGTTTGAATCGGTTGATTTGTCACAGGTTGTCGACAACATGGCGGGCCTGGTTAATTCAATTGTCCCTCGAAAAATCCACCTTGTGAATAAAATTGGTCGTGATCTTCCGCTGATCAAAGCCGACTCGGTACAACTTGGACAGGTCGTTATGAACCTGATCGCCAACTCGGTGGATGCTATTGAAAACCGCGAAGGAATTATTGAGATTCAAACAGGTCTTTCGGAGGTCAATAGCGAGGTTCTAAACAACAGTCGGTTCAAAGACGGACATGAGCCGGGGGCTTATATTTATTTGAGGGTGACGGACACTGGTGTTGGAATGGACTTTGATCGAATTGAAAGAATATTTGATCCCTTCTATTCAGACAAGCAGGAGGGTAAAGGCCTTGGGTTGTCGTCGATCTCAGGAATCGTAAGGCAGCATAAGGGCTTCGTACATATTGACTCGGCACCTGACAAAGGCTCCGTTTTCTCGGTCTACTTTCCTGTTATCTCCTATCGGGATGTGGCCAATTTTTCCGGCGCAGCTGGTTCGGCTAGTCCTCGACTAAAAGGGCGGGTGCTGCTGGCAGACGATGATCCAAGAATCAGAGGGTTGATCGCATCGATCCTCGAGGGTGACGGTTTTGCGATAGTCGACGCGGAAGATGGCAGAGAGGCGACGCAACAGGTGACGGACTCGGGTGCGACCTTTGATTTGTTTGTTATTGATTGCACCATGCCGAAAATGTCAGGTACAGACGTTTATCGACAGATCAGAAGCAGCGGCCTGAAAGCGCCGGTGATTCTGATTAGCGGCTACCATCAGGAGCAGGTTATCAATGACATCAGCAAGGATAACGATGCCTACTTTATTAAGAAGCCTTTTGGTGTAGACGAGCTTGTTGAAACCGTTAACACCGCTGTTACTCTGAGAAACCCTGTCTCTGGGAACGCTAGCCCCAGAAACGATAACCCCAGGAACGATGGTCTCAGGGACAATAATCCCCGGAAATACTAGTGCCCATGAATGCAGATTATTCGGTCACCGCAAGGCTGAGCGACATAGCTTCTCCCTCTATATCGAATTCCATTTCACCGGTTTCGTCGACGTACTGCACGTCCAGGGTCAGTGTTTCCCGTTTGATGTAAGCTTCGTGCGCCTTAATGGATTTGAGTAACTGGCCGCTGCTGTTTATAGACACATTGATTCTGTCGCTCACATTGAAGCCGGAATCCTTCCGTGACTTCTGGATACGATTCACCACCTCGCGGGCAAGCCCTTCACTGATCAGTTCCTCGTTCAGCGTACAGTCCATGTCGATAGAGATGAATCGGTCTGATACAGCGTTTGTGCCTTCCATTGCTTCCCTGAAAATCAGGATGTCATCCTGTTCGAAGGACTGGCCATCTAAGTCGAGACGCCCGGAAGTTTGAAACTGCTCGATGGTGTTGCTGTCCAGCTCCTCAATCAATTTTTTGAACGTCTTGAAATCCTTCCCGAGTCGTTTACCTAATACAGGAGAGTTTGGTTTCGCGTAAAGGTGGATGTACTGATTTTCCTCCGTCGAGTACTCAATGACCTTGGCGTTTAGTTCATCCCTGAGGTAATCCTCCAGTCGGGCGATCTCTTCGAGTAATTCAGGGTCACGATGAACAACCGTTAGATTGCCGACCGGGTATTTGGTTTTTACTTTTTCCTGGTTTCGTTTCTGTCTGCCAAGAAGGATGATGTGCTGCATTCTGGTCACAGCCTGTTCCAATAAAGGCTTGATTCTGTTGTTGTTCGATTCTGGATAGGAACACAGGTGTACAGAAATTGGCAGATCTGAATCCGACTTTTTGCGGAGTGATTGATAGATCGTCTCCGAGAGAAATGGTGCAAATGGCGCCATCGACAGGCTGAGTTCATACAATGTGTTATAGAGAGTCTGATAGGCGGAAAATTTGTCCGGAACGTCTCCCTCAGCCCAGAACCTTGATCGGTTGAGGCGGATATACCAATTGGTTAGATCCTCGATAAAGTCAAACAACGCGGGCACTACATTGTAGAGCCTGTAACTTTCCATCTCCGTTGCGATGTTGGCTTTCAGGGATTCGAGTCTGGAAAGAATCCACTGATCCATGATGTTGGTGGAGTCGGGCCTGCCGTCGTCCGGTCGCCAATTGTCGATTTGTGTATAAGTGTTTAGAAATTTATAGGCGTTTAACCAGGGAAGCAGCGCGCGTCGAACCATGTCCTTAACGCCGCTGTCTGCAAACCGCTGCTCCTCCGCTTTTACCAGACCTGAGTTGATCAGGTAAAGGCGAAGAGCATCGGCACCGTAGGTTTCCATCAAATCATCGGGCGGTGAATAGTTTCTAAGGCTTTTCGACATTTTCTTGCCGTCTTCAGCCATGACGATTCCGTTCACGATCACATTTTTGAATGGGTTTTTACCGAAGAGTGCCGTGCCCAGAACAATCAGTGTATAAAACCACCCGCGAGTCTGGTCGAGCCCCTCCGCGATGAATTCCGCAGGGAAGCCCTGCTCAAACATCGATTCATTTTCAAACGGGTAGTGTAGCTGGGCGTAGGGCATGGAACCGGATTCGAACCAGCAGTCGAGAACTTCTTCGATGCGTCTGTAAACCCCGGGTTCGCCGTCGATGCTGAACGTCAGGTGGTCCA
>JABBBA010000410.1:16171-16736 GCA_018607685.1 K189A clade bacterium
GTGAAGATCATCAGGGTGGGAGCCGGTAAGATTCTCAAGTTCCTCCCTCGAACCGATGCAAACCTGGCTGCCGGTCTCATCATTGATCCAAATGGGCAGCGGGGTACCCCAATATCGGTTACGGGATATAGCCCAGTCGATGGCGCCTCCAAGCCAGTTACCCATTCGTCCGTTCTTCAGGTGACCGGGTACCCAGTTGATCTGGGCATTGGACGCCTGAAGCTGGTCCCGCATCTGCTCAACCCTGACGTACCAGGAATCGATTGTCCGGTAGATGATAGGTGTGTTGCTCCGGGGGCAAAAGGGGTAACTGTGATCAATGACTTCCTGGATATAGAGGCTACCCTCGTTTTTCAGGTGACGGATGATGTGTTTGTCTGCCTCCTTTACGTGCATTCCCGTGAAGTCGGTCACCTCGCTGGTGAACTGTCCTTCCATATCAACAGGGCAGGGCGCGACCTGGATTCCGGCAGCTCGAAGGACGCGGAAGTCATCTTCACCGAAGGCAGGAGCCTGGTGAACGACACCTGTGCCGCTATCGGTGGTGACGTAATTGTCTTCCAGA
>JABBBA010000202.1 GCA_018607685.1 K189A clade bacterium
TCAGGAAGGTGATCGGATCTCACGTGGACAATTTCGAAGCCATGGATGATGCCTATCTGAGAGAGCGAGGTGCTGATGTCCGGGATCTGGGGAATCGGGTACTGGCCAATCTGCAGTCGACGGATACCCGGGTTCAGATTTATCCTGACGATACGATTCTGGTAAGCAAAGAATTAACGCCCGCTGATCTTGCGAAAGTGCCTCGCGAAAAATTGGCTGGTTTTGTTTCTGTAAAAGGATCCGGGAAGTCCCACGTTGCGATTCTTGCGGAAGCAATGGGCATACCTACGGTGATGGGTGTCGAAGACCTGCCAATCGAGATACTGGATGAGAAACCCATTATCGTTGATGGCTTCGAGGGTGTTGTGATCACCTATCCGAAACAGGCAGAAAAAAAGTATTACCGCGGTATTATCGCGGAAGAAGCTGCCCTTGTAGAAGACATCAAGGTGTCGGGAGACCAGCCTTGTCATACACCCGATGGTCACCGGGTCAGGCTTTGGGTTAATACCGGACTGATGACAGATGTTGCCCGTTCGTTAGATCGCGGAGCTGAGGGAGTGGGTCTTTATCGCACGGAAGTTCATTTCATGATGAATGACCGATTCCCAACGGAAGAAGAACAGCGTGTTATTTACCGGGAACATCTTGAAGCTTTTGCACCTCGCCCCGTAACCATGCGAACATTGGATATCGGTGGCGATAAGTCGCTTTCGTATTTCCCGATTGAGGAGGCAAACCCTTTCCTTGGATGGCGCGGAATACGTGTGACACTCGATCACCCCGAGATTTTTCTCTCCCAGGTAAAGGCCATGATTCGTGCCAGCGAGGGCATCGATTCAATGCTCAGGATCATGCTACCTATGGTGAGTAGTGTTGCGGAAGTCGATGAGGCTCAAAGACTGATCAGTCAATGCTATAGAGAGATTATTGAGGAAGGGATTCAGGTGGAGATGCCTGATGTAGGTGTCATGATCGAAGTGCCAGCTGCAGTCTACCAGGCTCGAGATATTATTAAGCGTGTTGATTTCCTTTCAGTTGGTAGTAACGACCTGATTCAGTACATGCTTGCGGTTGACCGAAATAATGCCCAGGTTGCAGAGCTCTACCAGGAGTTTCATCCGGCTGTGCTTCACGCGCTGGATCATGTGGTAAAAGCAGCTCATGTTGAGAAAAAAGGAATAGGAATCTGTGGTGAAATGGCCGGCAATCCTTCCGCCGCCGTTCTCCTGATGGCGATGGGGTTTGATGTCCTGTCTATGAATTCAACCAATCTGCTGATGGTTAAGCATGCGCTCAGTAATTTTGAAATGAGCCACGCTAAAGAGTTGCTGGCAGCTGTTCTTGAGATGGATAACGCCTATCTCATCAAGAATTTCATTGACGATGAAATGCGTAAAGCGGGTCTTGGGAATATTGTCAGGAGCCGTCGTCACAGGTGAACTGGAATCGATTGCTGGTCGATGGGCTGCCGTTTTCACCGAAGTTTCGTTCTTCGAAGACAACTTCACCATCAGTACCGATTAGAACAACGGTTGCGGCTCTTGTACCGTAGGTGTCTGCCGAGATAAAACTGTTGGAGAATTTTCTGTCATCACCCTGTCCCAGAAGCAGGCTAAACAATGCATCACTGGGATCATCAAAGGCTGAGATGGTTTCGGTCAACCTTGCACGACCATCGATCACCTTTGGCCAGTCACAATCCAGAACCTGGTTACTTAAACCGTAGTATCCCTTTGCCAGTTCGCGGGGAGCGCCAGCCCGGTTACCGAAGTAACCACAATGGTTCTGGTTTGCGACAATAAGGTTAAAACCTTTGTAAGCACTTCCTCTGGAGCTGACGTCTGCAAGATAAGCTTGCGGGTCAGGGTCGGTCGCCAGAAATTCCGTTGGCAGGTCACCACGGGAACGGGGTGGTAATGGTTCGGGAGGTGTTTCCATGAAGTTGGTCACGGCGGCAAAGGAGCCTTTTTTGTTGACACCAAGCCATGTGCCGCCCATGTTCTCATCCTGGCCAGCGAGTAGATCAGGATGTGTATCCCAAAAGTCTGCGGTTTGAGTAGGGCGAGCATATAGCTCATCTCTATTGGCAGCGACAACCAGACGATATCGACTATTGGGATTGACAGCGAAAAGGATCAGGCACATAAAGGAACGCCGAAAAAGTCGCGAGTTTATCAGACTGCCCCAATGACGGATAATGGGGCTTTCCAATCCGAAAACTTAATACAAGGAACCCTGGGGGATGTGGCATTACCCTTCGATTGACCCGGTCGCGATCAGCATTGGACCTTTCAGTATCTACTGGTATGCCATCAGTTATCTTGTTGGCATCGGAATGGTCTGGTGGACGCTCAAATATCGTATTCGCGTCTACGGACTGAAGTGGACTGATGAAGACCTCTCCGACATCATTTTTTATGCCGTTCTGGGTGTGCTTGTTGGTGGCCGGGTCGGGTATGTCCTGTTTTATGGGTACGAGATGCTCAGGCTTGATCCGCTGGCGGCATTGCGGATCTGGGAGGGCGGGATGTCTTTCCACGGTGGATTTATTGGCGTATTGGTGGGGGTCGCCGTGTTTGCCTGGCGCAAGGGTGTAACCTTCTTTGAACTAGCTGACTTTATCGCGCCTTCCATACCATTAGGGCTTGGAAGCGGACGTATTGGCAATTTCATCAATGCTGAACTGCCGGGTCGGGTGACAGAAGTACCCTGGGCTCTCGTTTATCCCGGTGAGATTGTTGGCCGCCACCCGTCCAGCTTGTATCAGGCGCTGCTTGAGGGGCCCGTTCTTTTTGTGTTCCTTTGGGTATATGCCATGAAACCACGTCCAACCATGGCGGTATCGGGCATGTTCCTGCTCGGCTATGGTAGTCTCAGAATATTCTCTGAGTTCTTCCGGGAACCCGATAGCCATATTGGGTTTGTGGTGTTTGACTGGGTAACAACAGGGCAATTACTTTCGTTACCGATGATTTTTCTAGGAGCGGGATTCGTCGTTTACGGCTATTTAAGTGCTAATCAAAAAAGCTAATCAAAAGAATTAATAAGTGAGTCAATATGATAATCAAACCTCGAATCAGGGGATTCCTTTGTACAACAGCGCACCCGAAGGGTTGTGCCCAGGATGTGACAAACCAGATCAATTACGTGGAATCCGAAGGTGTCAGGTCTGATGGTCCGAAGCGTGTCCTGATTATAGGGGCCTCCGGCGGTTACGGATTGGCTTCACGCATCTCCGCGGCATTCGGGTTCGGGTCGTCTACGGTGGGTGTGTTTTTTGAGCGTCCGGCTTCCGGGAATCGGACTGCGTCACCGGGCTGGTACAAGACCGCGGCCTTCACTGAGAAAGCCAATGCTAAAGGGCTCTATACCGCCAATGTCAACGGTGATGCCTTCTCCCAGGAGATTAAGGACGCCACCTGCGATCTGATAGAGAAGGACCTTGGGCAGATAGATCTTGTTGTTTACTCCTTGGCTGCGCCCGCGAGACAGCTTCCAGACGGGTCCGTCGTTAGATCTTCGCTGAAACCGATTGGTGAGCCCTTTGAAGGTTCGACCATCGATCTCAACACCCGGGAGCTAAAGTCCCTATCCCTTGAGCCGGCAAATGAAGAAGAGGTATCCGATACTATCCGTGTCATGGGTGGAGAAGACTGGGAGCTTTGGATCCAGGCGCTGCTAAACCGCGGCCTGCTGGCGCCGGATTGCATTACTACCAATTACACCTACCTTGGCAGCGAGGTAACCTGGCCTATCTACCATCACGGAACTATCGGCAAGGCGAAGGAAGATCTTGACCGCGCCCAGGCTGCCCTGGTGGAACCCATGGCGTCTGTGGGCGGTAAAGCCCATGTCGTTGTGATGAAGGGCCTGGTTACCCAGGCTGCCTCCGCTATCCCGGGAATGTCGATTTACCTGTCACTATTATTTAAGGCGATGAAGAAGGCAGGCACACATGAAGGTTGTATCGAACAGACGACTCGATTCTTTAACACCCAGCTATTTGGGAGCGGAGACCTTCGAATCGACGAAGGTGGCCGAATTCGAATGGACGAACTGGAACTGAAGGACGACATCCAGCAGTTTGTAGCCGATAACTGGTCCCTGGTCAGCGCCGAAACGCTTGACGAGCTGACAGACTTCGATGGTTACAAACAGGCCTATCTCGAAATGCATGGTTTTGAAGTGGCTGGTATGGACTATGAGGAGGAGGTTGATCCCGAAGTCACGATCGAGTTGCAGGCGGGAGAAGCCTGAACGTATAAGTGAACAAAGAGTCTACTGAAGGTCTTTACCGGTGGCTGGTGTGGAGATGATTGAGTGTTTTCACTCACGTAAGTAACCTTTCCTTCCTACAGATTAGTTCAACCCGGCAGGAGCAAGATAGGCAGATGATCTCTGCTTATCTTGCCTCCGTAACACATCTCCCTCGCGTATTTGGCTACCTTCTCGCGATCCTGATACTGACTCAGTTAGAGAAGTCGAACGGCTATGTCTCTGCCTGGATGCTGGGGTTGCTGTTCTATCCCCAGATCCTGAACAGGTTTCTCTGTAGATCATCACGCCGGGATGTGACGATGCCTGTGATGTCGGTAGATGCCATTGTGACCGGGCTGCTGATTAGCCTGGTGGACTTCAATTTCGAAGCCGGTGTTGTTCTTTTTTCAATCCTGAGTGTCAGTGCCATTATTATTGGTGGACTTGGGTTGTGGGTCCTGCTGGTACCGGTTTCTGTTATGGGTATGTTGCTTGGTGCGATGTGCCACCCTTTGAGTTTCTCCGGCAATGCCAGTTTCTACTTTATTTGTTTTTTCGCGCTGCTGGCTTATCTGTGTTTCGTGGGTGTTCTGGTTTATCGAGAGACCCATCGGCTGAATAAGGAGCAGAAGCAGCGTCAGTCTATACAGGTGCGGCTTGAGAAGTTCAGGGCCCTCATAACGCCGTATGTCTCCCCGGAATTCATTTCCAGCGACGGAGATCTCGCGGCTTACACTCGTAAGCGCTTGTCAGTGCTTTTTGTGGATATGGAAGGCTTTACCCGCTTAATGGACACCGCTGATGAGTTTCTTGTTGCGGGGATGTTGAATCGCTACTTTGAAGTAATGACGGAAGCTGCCTCGAAACATGGTGGAACCGTCAATAAATTTATGGGCGATGGCCTGATGGTGTTCTTTGGAGATGCCCGGTCCGAGGGGCCCGTCATGGATGCCGTGGCCTGCATTGAGGCGGCGATTGAAATGCGGGCAAAATTCAAGAAACTTTCCGAGGAATGGCAGGCAGGTGGCGGTTTACCTCTGCATCTGCGGATGGGCATTCATACGGGATATTGCCTGCTTGGAAATTTTGGCTGCGCCACAAGGCGCGATTACACGGCCATGGGAAGTGTGGTTAATCTGGCGAGCCGATTAGAAGGACTGGCGAGAAGGGGCGAAATCCTGATCTCGGCCGATACCCGGCGCCAGGTGGGTCCTCATGTTGATTGTGCCCATCGTGGGCGGATGAGGGTCAAGGGGTTCACTGAACCCGTTTCTACCTACAGTGTTAATGGGTTGTCTCGTGCTATCGGTATTTCCCCGGAAGTTCGATTGTTGAGTTGAATGAAGACAGATACAATGCGCGCTTCGTTTTCTGGTAGCTCAATCGTGTCTGCACAGCTGGAACAAAGTGTTTTTCTAAAAGCCTGTCGTGGTGAACCCACCGACCATACGCCCATATGGTTGAACCGACAGGCTGGTCGTTACATGAAGGAGTATCACGAGGTAAAGGGTAAAACGCCCAGTCTCGATTTTTTCAAGACACCTCACCTTTCGGCGCAGGTAACCTGTGATGCGCAGCGGATACTGGGTGTTGATGCGGCGATCCTGTTTGCTGATCTGTTACCGATTCTGGAACCCATGGGATTGGAGCTCGACTATCTGGTCGGTGTTGGACCAGATATCGCTAATCCAGTGCGTTCAAATGAAGCGATCGACCGATTGCGGGTCGTTCCTTCGTCAGAATCCATGCCGTATATAGGCGAAGCCATTTCGTTGATCAGAAAAGAGCTACCCGCCGATATCCCTTTGATTGGTTTTGGGGGCGCCCCGTTTACGTTGGCATCCTATGCGATTGAAGGAAAGGGATCGAAAAACTACATCAATGTTAAGCGCATGATGGCGACTGACCCTGGTGCATTTCATGCAATCATGGAGAAGATGACGTTAAGTGCTATCGACTATCTTAACTACCAGATTGACGAAGGGGTTCAGGCGATACAAATTTTTGATAGCTGGGTGGGCTGCCTGTCCGTTAGAGATTATCGGAATCATGTTTTTGCGCATAGCAAAAAGTTGATCGACGGTATTTCAGGGAAGGTGCCTATTATTCATTTTGGAACAGGGAACCCTTCCCTGTTGCCATTAATGACCGAGGCCGGTGGAGATGTGATGGCACTTGATTGGCGTGCCCCTCTGAAAGAAAGTTGGGAGCTCCTGGGATGCAAGGCTGTTCAGGGAAATATGGACCCGATCGCTTTGTTTGGTACGGTAGATTCTGTCAGGCAAACGGCTGGATCAATCCTTGAGGAAGTGGGCGGGCGCCCCGGGCACATCTTCAATCTTGGCCACGGTATTCTGCCAGAGACTCCCGTCGAGAACGTCAAAGCGCTGGTCGAGTTCGTGCAAGGCTACGCGACAAGCTAGTTGCCCGGTTTCTTTCTAAAGAAGTTCCTTGCGCAGAACAGTGGAACCTCTCTGGTCGTTATAGAATTCCTTTTTTCCGGCGGGAAGTGCTTCCCGACTGGATTCGCTAAACCCTCTTTCTGTAAACCAATGTGCACTCTGGGTCGTTAACACAAATAGTTCGACAAGCCGATTGGCGCGGGCTGCCTTTTCGACGGCGTCCAGCAATCTGTCGCCCCTGTCACTGTTTCTGTAATCGGGGTGGGTAACAAGACAAGCCAGTTCACCGGACGTGTCGTAGTCATAGAGGGCCGCACAGCTGATGAGCAATCCATCCCGTTCAATGACAACAAACTGCTGAATCTCTGACTCCAGGAGTTCCCGGGATCTTTTCACCAGCACACCCGATTCTTCAAGGGGGGCGATTAGCTTCAAAATACCAGGTACGTCTTCTATTGAGGCGGTTCGAATTTGTTCATAGCTGTTTCCAATAACCTGGGTTCCACAGCCATCTCGAGTGAACAGCTCTTCCAATAACGCGCCATCCGTTGCGAAACTGATAATGTGACATCTCGCAACACCTTGTCGGCATGCCTGGTCGCAATGACTGAGCAGTTTTGCCGTCAGCGGTTCGAGCGATACATCTTTTGATCTCGTGTCGCTTAAATCGATTTCGCTGATCAGGTTTCCGGCGAGATCTTTCAGGCCGGTCTGCTCTGTCATGAAGATAAGCTTGTCTGCGGCTAAAGCGCAGGCAACCTCACGCGCGACAATATCGACATCAAGATGAAATGTTTCTCCTGAAGGTGAATATCCCATGGACGGTATCAAAACGATCGACCCACCGGAAAGCTGATGACTGATAGCGGCTTCATTGATACTTCTAACCAGGCCGGACAGCTGGTGATCAATGCCATCTTTGATCCCAACGGGTTGTGCCCTGACAAAATTACCGGTGCTGGTTGTGATCGCTCGACGTTTTGCGGGGGACTCGGGCGTGCTGGCGGAGAACCGGGCTGACAGATCAGCATACATCCGCCCGAGCACTGAGGTAACGGTCTCTACCTGCGCGGCTGTCGTGATTCTCTGGTCACCGCCCAGGGCCCAGTTTGACCCGGCGGCTTCAAGTTCAGTCTTGATCTGATGATCGCCGCCAAACACGACAATGACCTTTCCGCCCAGCGAATCCAGCAGAGCGATGTCAGAAATCACATTGGAGAAGTTCTCGGACTGCAACGCATCACTGGCGACACAGACGACAAAGGTTTTACCTCTGTGCGCGTCAATGTAAGGCGATGAATCCCTGAACCATTTGATGTGGTCTGTGTTTAACGCCATTTTGTGTGTGGTTGCTGAAATGGTCGCGGATTATAGCAGCTAATTCCTGATGGAAAAGCGTGGTGTCAGGTACAGTGAGATCCGATCAGGTTCCTTAGGAGGTCAATCGCAGGGTCGATCTGTGCCAGGGGTAAATATTCGTTTGGTTGGTGTGCCTGGTTAATCGACCCGGGTCCAATGACCACCGTGTCGAGGTCAAGGTCCATTAGGAATGGCGCCTCGGTACCAAACGCGACTGATCCGGGTCGGCTGCCGGTGAGTGCTGATATTTGTTTGGCCAGCACGGAATCTTCATTGTCAAAGGCTGGGACGGGCGCGAAAAGGGGCTCCAGCCGGCAGGTAAACCCCTGATCCTCAATCACGCGTGCCACGCGGTCTTCCAGGGCACCTGAAAAGTCCGACATATCCATGGAAGGCAGGTTTCTCAGGTCGAAGGCGAGTTCTGCATGGTCACAGATACGATTGGGGTTGTCGCCACCATGAATGCAGCCAAAGTTCATGGTCGGAACTGAAACGTCAAACCGAAGATCCTGGTGGGTTGTTCCGAGCTCGTCTCGATAAGTCATCAGCTCGGTAATCGCTCGATGCATTCCTTCAATGGCGTTGTTACCAAGCGCAGGGTCGGAAGAATGCCCGGATGTCCCTTCAATTCGAAGGTTGAGCATCATAATGCCCTTGTGCCCCGTGATGGGTTTCAAATCAGTCGGCTCGCCGATGATGGCGAAGCTCGCATCGGCCACGTTCTTTCTTATGAGCTGTTTAGCACCCGACATTGATGACTCTTCGTCGGCGGTGGCCATGATGATGAGTGGTCGTTTAAATGATTCCTGCAGTAAGGGAATTGCAGCTTCGATCGCGATGGCGAAGAAGCTTTTCATGTCGCAGCTACCGAGTCCGTGCCACTTATCATCCTGTTCACTCATGGAAAAGGGGTCTGATTGCCATAGGTGCTCGTCGAACGGCACGGTATCTGAATGTCCGCTGAGAACCAGGCCCTCGCTCCCCTTTCCGAATCGAGCGATCAGGTTTGATTTACCAGGTTTACCCTTGATTGGAATAATCTCAATGTGGAACCCTAGTGGTTCCAGCCAGTTCGCCAGCAGGTGAATAACATCGTTGTTGGATTGATCGAACTGGGACTGCGTTGAGCTGACGGACGGAGTGCCGACCAGGTCACGCACCATGTCCTTTAAATGTGGTACAGATCTCGTCATTCAGGCAGTGTAGCACGGGGTGATCTTGGGAAAAGGCTGTCGAAAAGGTGTAAAGTAGCCGCATTAATATCGAGTGAGATCTGCCTTGAGTCTCCAGGAATCAAATGTAAAGAAGCCTGACATTTCACTGAATCTGCGCACCATAGCGGATGATCTGGTTTTGGATGGTCGCCTCAACGCCAACGATTCGGAACAACTCAGTCTAAAGACCCGCCGGAAGGAGCAGTTAAACTGGAATCCGGTTGAGCTGATCGCTGAAGAAATGTTCGATGATCAGAAGAACCCTGGCCGGACCCTTGATCTGGAGACGCTGACGGTATGGCTGGCTGAAAAAGCCAAGCAACAGTACGTGCGGATCGATCCATTGAAAATTGATTCTGTGGTTGTCACCAGAATCATGTCCTACGAGTTTGCACAGAGACATCAGATCCTGACGCTTGACGTCAAGGAAGATGAAGTCGTAATTGCCAGCGCGCAGCCCTATCTGCATGCCTGGGAAACGACTATTGAGCAGTCGCTGCCCGGAAAAATACTGACCCGCGTTATTGCCAACCCTGCGGATATCAGGCGTTGTACAACCGAGTTTTACTCAATGGCAAGGTCGGTCAACAAAGCCAATGCCTCGGGTCTTAATACGAATTCACTGTCGAATCTGGAGCAGATGCTGGAGCTCGGTCAGATCGAGCAAATGGAAGCGAATGATGCCCACATCGTCAACATCGTGGATTGGCTTCTTAACTATGCATTTACCCAACGAGCCAGTGACATTCACCTAGAACCACGAAGGGATAAGGGGCGCGTCAGATTTCGAATCGATGGCGTGCTTAATCTTGTTTATGAGTTACCGGCTCCCGTTATGACAGCGGTTATCAGCCGCCTTAAAACATTGGGTCGGATGGACGTGGCGGAAAAGCGCAGACCCCAGGACGGGCGATTAAAGACAAAAACCGTTGATCAACATGAAGTGGAGCTTCGACTGTCTACCTTGCCGACGGCCCATGGTGAAAAGATGGTGATGCGAATCTTTGATCCCGACATCCTGCTTAAGACCTTTTCGCAGTTGGGTTTGGCTAATGACGATTTTGTCCGCTGGGAGGGTATGTGCGACAACCCTAATGGCATTGTGCTCGTTACCGGACCAACGGGGTCGGGCAAAACAACAACCCTCTATACCAGCCTGAAGCATTTGGCGACGCCGGAGGTGAATGTTTGCACCATCGAAGATCCGATTGAAATGGTGGAGCCGGCCTTCAACCAAATGCAGGTCCACCACAATATCGACCTGACCTTTGCGGACGGCGTTCGAGCCCTGCTGCGACAGGACCCGGACATCATCATGGTTGGTGAGATACGTGACCTTGAGACCGCTGAAATGGCGATTCAGGCCGCATTGACAGGCCACCTGGTGATTTCGACATTGCACACAAACGACGCACCATCCGCCGTGACCAGGCTCCTGGAGTTGGGTGTGGCGCCCTACCTGATCAAGGCAACGGTACTGGGTGTGATGGCACAACGGCTGGTTCGTACCCTTTGCAAGAACTGCAAGGCTCAGGGTGACCCTGACCCCGATGGCTGGAAGGTGCTGACCACCCCATGGAAGATGAAAATGCCGGTTCGTATGTATCAGCCAGTAGGATGTCTTGATTGTCGTGATACCGGCTACATGGGACGGCAGGGTATTTATGAACTGCTGCCGATGACGGATACGATCAAGGGCATTGTTGAGGAAAGTGTCAATATTGGTAAATTGCGGATGGCAGCGATGAAAGAAGGCATGAAAACACTAAGGCTGAGCGGTGCGATGAAAGTCGCCGCCGGAGAAACGACGATCGCAGAGGTCCTGCGGGTCGCTCCCTTCTCTGGCACAGAGTAACTTTGGTGGATGGAGCGTGCCTTTTCGAACCAAGTTTAAGAGTAGAGCCAAATTAAAGAGCTGAACCAAATTGAAGATGATGCGCTCAGAACGGAAGTGTTGCGCGTTGGAGGCTTAAGTCCCTTTTTCGCAGAACTACTGGAGCAGACGCCTGATTATCTGGCGACGCTTGGCTCGAGCGGTGATGCGCTTTCGAAGGCCGAACTCCATGTTCGTTACCGGCATTTTTTATCGACAGGTTCAGACGATGTGCCCACCGGGTTAAGGCTGCTGCGTCGCCGCGAGATGATCCGCATCATTTTTCGGGACCTGACTCGAAGGTCTGACCTTTTCGGAACCACGACAGAACTCTCTCACCTGGCGGACTTTTGTGTGCAAACGGCCCTTGATGATTGTTATCAGGCTGCCGTTAAGCGTTATGGCCAGCCCCTTTCTCCTGAGGGTGTGCCTGAACAATTGATTGTTCTCGGGATGGGTAAGCTCGGAGCCTATGAGCTCAATCTTTCGAGCGACATTGACCTGATTTTTTTCTATACCCATCAGGGCGAGCTTCGTTTTGAGCAAAACGGGCGTGATCAAACAATCAGTTTTCAAGAGTTTTTCATCAGGTTAGCCAGGCAGTTAATCAGTCACCTGGATGATGCAGGGTCAATTGATAAGGTATTCAGAGTCGATATGCGCCTTCGACCCTATGGCGATAGCGGCCCGCTCGTCGTCCATCGGGCAGCTATGGAAAAATACTATCTGGAACAGGGGCGTGACTGGGAACGATATGCCTTTATCAAAGCGAGAACGATTGCGGGCGATATCGAGGGCGGTGGCGATTTTCTAGATTGGTTGAGACCCTTTGTCTATCGTCGGCACCAGGACTATGGCGCCGTTCAGTCTTTGCGCGAAATGAAGGGCTTGATTACCAGGCAGATTGAACTCAATGAGATGAGCCATGATCTGAAACTTGGCCCTGGAGGGATCAGAGAGATTGAGTTTATCGCCCAGGCACATCAGCTTATCTGGGGTGGGAAGCACCCGGTATTACAAAAGTCGGAACTGTTTCAGGTGCTGGAATCGCTGGTCGAAGAAAAGTTTCTTACCCTCGAGGAAGTAACAGCGCTCAAGGAGGCCTACATATTCCTGAGAAATAGTGAGCACGCTGTTCAGGCCGAATTCGATCGGCAGACCCACCTGCTGCCTTTTGATGAAGTGAGTCAGGGCCGCCTTGCTGATGCTATGGGGTACGGCGATTATAAAAGCTACCTGAATGTGTTGGAAGCTCATCGCGCAGGGGTCACTCGATCATTCGATCAATTGGTTTCGAACAAGGGGACCTCTCCTCAAGAGGATATTGAAGAAGAGTGGGTTAACGAATGGCAATCTCCTGGCAACCAGCAGGTTGAGGAGTTGAGGCTGGAGGTTCTGAAACTACAACTTGATGACGGTGTTACCGCTTGTCTTGATGAGTTGATGCCGCGGCTGCTGATGTTGATTGGGAAGTCTGATGATCCAGAGATCGCAATCGGTCGCATGTTGCCTATTGTCAGATCTATTCTGCGCCGCTCAACCTATCTTGTTTTTCTGGACGAAAACCCGGACGCACTCTTGAAAGCGGTACAACTTGTGACCCTGAGTCCCTGGATTGCGGATCAACTCGAATCCTACCCCATTCTGCTATATGCGCTAACGGATAGAGCTCTGAGGGAGGTGTCTGTTGTCAAACTCGAGCTCGAAGGTGAGCTGCGGGAATTGATGCGGATTGTTGATGCGGGTGACCTTGAAAGCCAGATGGATACACTCAGGCAGTTCAAACTTTCTGCCACGGTAAAAATTGCCGCCATGGAGCTGTCGGACAAGCTTTCAATCATGCAGGCTTCCGATGGACTGACTGCACTCGCCGAGGTCATTCTTGAGACATCAGTAGACATAGCATGGAGTTATCTTGAGAACCGGCATGGCAGGCCTACCGATGAATCCGGTAACCCGATGCATTCCAGACTGGCGATCATTGCCTATGGCAAAGCAGGAGGGTTTGAACTCGCCTACGGCAGCGATCTGGATCTGGTGTTTTTGTGTCCCAGCTATATTCAGGGCAACACCGATGGCAGGTCGACCATTAACAACAACGTTTTCTACGTTCGATTTGGTCAGAGGGTCATCCACATCCTCACCAGCTTCACCCGATTTGGTATTCTCTACTCAGCCGATATGCGGCTTAGACCGCAGGGAAACAAGGGGCCGCTAGTCGCAACCATTGGTGCATTTGAGCGATACCAGGAAAACGAAGCCTGGACCTGGGAGCACCAGGCGCTGATTCGGGCGCGATTTGTAGCCGGAGATGCAGCGCTTGGGAAGGCTTTTAACACTGTTCGCCGTAATCTGATCGCAAGACAGCGCGACCTTGATCAGCTACTGGCCGATGTTTGTTCCATGCGACAAAGAATGCGAGACCATCTGGCAACGCCGGCTGCTGGCCAGCCAGAAGATGGTAGTGAGATACTGGGTAAATTCGATTTGAAGCACGACGCCGGGGCTATTGTTGACATAGAATTTATGGTCCAATACGCGGTCCTTGCAGGGGCTTCAGGCCATGACGGGCTTGGCCGCTGGACAGATGTGATGCGGCTTCTGGATGAACTTGAGTCGGCGGGACTAATGCCTGAATCTGAAGTAGAAGACCTGCAACGTGCTTACCTGGCGTTTCGCGCCGCAGTTCATCATGGCTGGCTTGGTCTTGATACAGATTTTGAGCACCTGCAAAGCTATCGTCAGGAAGTACACCGTATCTGGCTTACCCGAATGGAAGCCAGTGATCACTAACAACTATTACATTCACAACTATTAAAAGTAGAGTAAGACATGTCGGAATCTCTTGCAGATAGAGACGGAGTAATCTGGTTTGATGGCGAGCTGGTACCGTGGCGCGAAGCCAAGGTACATGTGCTGACACACACACTTCACTATGGGCTCGGCGTGTTTGAGGGTGTTCGTGCCTACGCAACGGAAAACGGCCCGGCCATCTTTAGGTTGTATGATCATACGGATCGATTGTTTCGATCGGCTCATATTCTGAATTTTGAAATACCCTGGTCAAAAGAAGAAATCAACGAAGCCCAGATACAGGTTGTTCGGGAGAACAAGTTGAAAGAGGCCTATCTGCGCCCCATGTGTTTCTATGGGTCCGAGGGGATGGGCCTCCGGGCGGATAATCTTAAGGCACATTGCATTATTGCAGCCTGGGAGTGGCCCAATTACATGACGCCGGAAGCGAGGGACGAGGGCATAAAAGTTAGAACCTCATCCTATACTCGCCATCACGTTAACATCACTATGTGCAAAGCAAAGGCGAATGGTAACTACATAAACTCAATGCTGGCGCTCCGCGAAGCGCTGGACAGTGGGTGTGAGGAAGCGCTGCTGCTGGATAATGAGGGTTATGTCGCTGAGGGAAGCGGAGAGAATGTTTTTCTGGTCCAGAAAGGAAAGCTTGTGACACCTGAATTGACCTCCTGCCTGGAAGGGATTACGCGGGATACGGTATTTGCGTTGGCGGCTGAGCTGAATATTGAAGTTGTCGAAAAAAGAATAACCAGAGATGAAGTCTATATCGCCGACGAGGCTTTCTTTACTGGAACTGCAGCGGAGGTGTTACCCATTCGTGAGCTGGATGGGCGTAAGATTGGTTCAGGTAAGCGCGGCCCTATAACTGAAAAACTTCAGTCCATGTATTTCGATCAGGTATTGGGTAAGCGAAAAGAGCATTCTGAATGGTCGACAACCGTTACATAAATTCATAGGCCAGGGGACACCATTGTCCAGGCAGCCCCAACGAGTTCTTGTAGTCGCGCCTTCGTGGGTAGGCGATATGATCATGTCCCAGGTCATATTTTCAGCGCTACGTGAAGACTATCCGGATATCGAAATTGACGTTCTGGCGCCTGGCGCAACGCTGTCACTGGTATCGCGCATGCCCGAGATTCATCGTGGCATTTTGATTGACCAGTCCCATGGCCAGATTGGGCTCGGCTATCGCTTCCGTCTGGGTGCTCAACTTGCGAAAAACAACTACGACTGGGTGATCGTGACACCGAACTCTTTAAAATCCGCATTGGCCCCCTTTGTCGCCGGTATTCCGCTGAGGACAGGGTTTTTGGGTGAGTACCGGTACTTTCTGCTAAACGATATCAAGCTGCTCGATAAATCCCGACTACCGCTCATGACCGACCGTTTTCTTGCGTTGGTCGGAAAGACGTCCGCCGAAATGATCCCGCCGCGGCTTGGTGTTGATGTTCAGAACCAGGCAGCGTTCCTCGCTCGTCATGAACTGGCCACGGACAAACCGGTTATCGGGTTTTGTCCAGGCGCCGAATTTGGCGATGCCAAAAAGTGGCCAGAGGAACACTATGGTGCACTGGCAAAGCGGTTGATTGACGAGGGCTACAGAGTCTGGATATTCGGCTCGCCGGCTGACCAGGCCACCGGAGATACAATAGCGAGCATCGCCGGGCAGGATTGTATTAACCTCGCAGGACGTACCTCGATACTGGAGGCGATAGATTTACTTGCGCTCTGCCATACCGTCGTTTCCAATGACTCGGGCCTAATGCATGTAGCCGCTGCGGTTGGATCCAGAGTGATTGCGATTTATGGTTCGACATCCGCTGCTTTCACTCCACCGATTACGGAGCAGGCTGAGATCGTGAGTCTGGCCCTGGATTGCAGTCCGTGCTTTAAAAGGACTTGTCCGCTGGGTCACAAGGATTGCCTTAACAAACTGATGCCGGACCAGGTGCTAAAACAGATGCAAGAGTCGCTAACGGAGCAATTATGAAGGTGCTCCTGGTGAAAACCTCATCGCTTGGAGATGTGATTCATGCGCTGCCGGCTGTTACGGAGGCTCTTGCCGGTTGTAGTGATCTGCAGCTTGATTGGGTTGTTGAAGAAAATTTCCGCGATATCCCTTTGAGCCATGAGGGCGTCCATGAGGTGATACCGGTTGCGATCCGTCGCTGGCGGTCAGACTGGGTTGGTGCATGGCCAGAGTTGAGAGCGCTGATCAAACGATTGAGAAGTGCACACTACGACTACGTTATTGATTCACAGGGTTTGATAAAGAGTGGTCTTATCACCGGTTTTGTAAAGGGCGAAACCCATGGTTATGATCGTGACAGTATCAGGGAATCACTTGCCTGCCTTTTCTATGGCAGAGAACACGCCGTCGACAAGAACCAGCACGCGATCTATCGACAGAAGCAGCTGTTAGCGGCATCGCTAGGCTACCAGTCAACGAAAGTTCTCGATTACGGGCTCGCAACATCCGCCACGAAAAACAACACGATAATGCTGTTGCATGGCACAACCTGGCCAAGCAAAGAATGGCCGGAATCAGCGTGGGC
>JABBBA010000142.1 GCA_018607685.1 K189A clade bacterium
TGGCCAGCCAGGCGGGCTTGTAAAACCGCCAGCCTTTCTTTTTTTACAGACATGGGTGTGTCATCGGGCAAGTCTGCGGCAGGCGTCCCCGGGCGCGCACTATAGATAAAGCTGAAGGACTGGTCGAAGCCAATTTCTTCAATAAGCTTCATTGTGGCCTCGAAGTCAGCTTCGGTTTCACCCGGAAATCCAATAATAAAGTCGCTCGACAGACTGATTCCGGGCCGCAGCTTGCGCAATTTCCTGATCCGGGACTTGTACTCGAGAACCGTATAACCCCGCTTCATTTTCGCAAGTATGCGATCAGAGCCACTTTGCACCGGCAGGTGCAAATGGTTCACCAGCTCCGGGACTTCTGCGTAGACGTCAATCAGTGAATCACTGAACTCCATGGGATGCGACGTTGTATACCTGATTCGATCAACACCATTGATATCGGCCATCAGCGAGATCAGGTAGGCAAGATCTGCAACCTGGTCGCTTTCCTGCAGGGACCCCCGATAGGCGTTTACATTCTGGCCCAGCAGGTTGATTTCCCGGACGCCTTTTTCAGCGAGTCTCGCTACCTCCCTCAGTACATCCATCAGCGGCCTGCTGACTTCCTCACCACGGGTGTAAGGCACCACACAAAAGCTGCAATACTTGCTGCAGCCTTCCATAATGGAGACAAATGCGCTTGGGCCATCGACCGAGGGTTCAGGCAGACAGTCAAATTTTTCAATCTCCGGAAAGCTGATATCAACCTGAGGTTTTTTTGTTGAATCGGCCGCTGCTATCAGTTCCGGCAATCGATGCAGTGTCTGTGGGCCAAAAATCACGTCGACAAAGGGCGCGCGGGCGCTGATTGCAGCGCCCTCCTGGCTGGCTACACAGCCGCCAACACCAATCTTTAAAGCTGGATTGTTTGCCTTCAGTTTGCGCCACCGACCTAGTTGGTGGAACACCTTGTCCTGGGCTTTTTCCCTTATAGAACATGTGTTTAACAGTAAGAGATCCGCTTCTGTTTCATCATCGGTCAGCTCATAACCTTGAGATTCACTCAATAAATCTACCATTTTTGATGAATCGTACTCATTCATCTGGCAGCCGTGCGTCTTGATAAATACCTTAGCCATTTAACTGTTGTGCGACCGAATAGGAGGGCGCGCCATTATAGCCTTGAATTTTCAGGTTAATACCCCAATTTAAGGAGATTCGTGGCGACTGTTCACATCAGTTCTGTTGACAAGGCCCCCTATAAAACGAAAACTGCGTCGTTCACTTGGATAACCGCTAATGCCCAGCACCCCCATATACAAGATTATCTTCTTTAATCAGGGCCAGATTTACGAAATCTACGCTCGACAGATTTACCAATCCGACCTCTATGGATTCATTGAAATAGAAGAACTGGTTTTTGGTGAGCGATCTGGCCTCCTGGTCGACCCCAGTGAAGAGAAGTTGAAAGCCGAGTTCGAAGGCGTCAACAGAAGTTACCTGCCCATGCACTCCATCGTAAGAATAGATGAAGTTGCAAAAGAAGGGGTTGGATCAATTAGTGACGTACCAAGCGGCGCCAATATTGCACCTTTTCCTGTTAACGCTTTTACACCAAAGGGTTCAGGGGAATAGATTTTCGCATCGGGTTTCCCGGTGCCATTTCGATGAGTGCTTCAAGGCTATGCGCCGGGCAGTGTTCAAGATCAGGAAAGTAATACTCCGGCGCCACCTCCTGTAACGGCAAAAGAACAAACCTTCTGGACGCAGCCCTCGGATGCGGTAACTGCAACCCTTCGGTCTTATACACGCTCAAGTCATAATCAATAATATCGAGATCTATTATCCGGGACTGATAGGAACCGCTTTTACGCCTGGTTCGCCCTAATTGCCGCTCAATCTCCTGGAGCCTTGCCAACAGCTCCTCAGCTGATATCTCAACCTCCGCCGCCACTAATGCATTACAAAACTCAGCGACATCTTCATCGAACCCTTCCGGCTTACTCCACCAAATGGATGAGGCCACCAGCGGGGTCAAGGAGATCTTCTGCAACTCGGCCGCTGCCATGCATAGATTTTCCTCCTGGTTGCCCAGATTAGAGCCAAGAGCGATATAGGTAGATTTAGACATCGTCTGAAATAGCAATCCGTTCGAATTTCGTGATAGCTTTAGCGCTCGCAAATAGTAGCAGTGAGAACACCATGAAAGCAGCAGTATTACGAGCACCAAACCAGCCTCTTGAGATTGAAGAGGTTCAAATTTCCAAGCCGGGCCCCAGAGAAGTACTGGTAAGACCTGTCGCTGCTGGTGTCTGCCACAGTGATCTCCATTTTATGGATGGGTCCTATCCCTATGCATTACCTACAATTCTTGGCCACGAAAGTGCCGGTGTTGTGGAAGAGGTCGGCCGAGATGTCACATACGTTAAGAAGGGGGACCACGTCATTACCTGCCTGTCCGCTTTCTGCGGTCACTGCGAACATTGCATTACAGGACACCTTTCACTTTGCCAAAGCCCCGAAGTATCCCGAGACGCTGATGATGAGCCGAGACTGCATAAAGGCGACGAATCAATTCACCAGTTCCTCAATCTGTCTTCATTTGCTGAGCTCATGCTCATTCACGAGCATGCCCTGGTAAAAATGCGAGAAGACATGCCCATGGACCGCGCAGCACTCATTGGTTGTTCCACGACCACGGGCGTCGGTGCAGTGTTCCACACCGCCGGCGTTGAGCCTGGCTCGAAGGTCGCCGTGATTGGATGTGGTGGCGTTGGCCTTGCTGCCATTAACGGGGCAGCCATCGCGGGTGCTGGAATGATTATCGCCATCGATATGGTTGACTCCAAACTGGAGATCGCTAAATCATTGGGCGCAACCCATACGATTAACCCGGGTAAAGTCGACGCTGTCGGCGAGGTCAGGGAATTGACTCAAGGTGGGTGTCACTACACATTCGAGGCCATCGGATTGAAAGCGACGACTGAACAGGCATGGCAAATGTTAGCTCCAGGCGGAACCGCGACGGTAATTGGAATGATCCCGGTGGGCACCATGGTAGAACTACATGGTGTTGATTTTCTGGCCGAGAAAAAGATTCAGGGATCCAACATGGGATCAAACAGGTTCAGGGTCGACATGCCACGGTTTGTTGATTTTTATCTGAACGGCAAACTTCATCTCGACCAGATGATTTCCAAACACATCAAGCTACACGATGTGAACGACGCGTTGAACGCCCTTAAATCCGGTGAAGAAGCACGTCACATCATCATGTTTGACTAGATTGCCTGGTCCGGACCAGTACTGGTCCGGACCACTCATTCCAGGTTTAAAAATCCCGGTTTGAAAATCCTGGTTTAAAAAAACTGGTTTAAAAAAACTGGTTTAAAAACCCAAGCTTCAGAACCTAGGTTTCAATAATCGCGACCACCTGATCCTCATCAACACTGTCTTCTTCAGCCACGAGTAGCTCGATCAATTTTCCCGCCATGGGTGCTTCAATTGGAATCTCCATTTTCATGGATTCAAGAATCATAATGACGTCTTCTTCCGCCAGCACGTCCCCCACCTTGGCCTGAACCTTCCAGACATTACCAGTTACCTCAGCAGTAACTTCAATCTTTGCCATCACTAGTTCCCCTTGAATTCCGGGTCGCGTTTTTCAAAAAACGCGTTCATACCTTCCGCACGATCTTCACTTCGCGCCGTCAGCATATTCTGGTCTGCGTCCATATGCATGATCGCCTGGTCCATCCCTGAACTGACCGCGTTGATACTCTGTTTGATCATCTGTACTGCAGCGGGTGGCTGGCCTGCATACCGAGTCGCCATAAGGTCAACGGCCTGATCCAGCTCTGACGCCGGGACCACCTGATCCAGAAAACCCCACTCAAGCAATGTTCCAGCGTTTTCCTTGTCGCCAAGCATGATCATTCGCTTGGCCCTGGCCGGACCGATTAACCGCACGCACAACGGTAACGATTGCCACATCAGGTTCATGCCCAGGTTCACTTCCGGGTACCCGCAAACAGCATCTTCCGTCGCGATGCGAAAATCACATGCCGTGGGTATGCAAGCACCCCCACCGAGCGCAGCACCATGAATCGCGGCTATGGTGACCTGCTGGATTTCGGTGATCGCCCTGATCATTCGTGCGCCGAGGGCAAAGTCACGGCGCTGCATCACCATATTTCGCTCGGCCCGAGGTTCTTTCAAGTCCGCACCGGCACTGAAGTGCTTACCGGCCCCTCGAATCACCACGACTCGAGTTTCTTCGTCATTCAAAAAGTCGCGGGAGGCCTGCTCTATTTCTTCCATCAGCCTCGAGCTTAATGCATTCATCGCCTCAGGTCGGTTCAACATCAAGGTCGTCACCTGACCATGACGTACCAGCTTGAGATGTTCGTAACTATTCAATGTCCGCTTCTACAATAGGTGCCAGCATATCTTCCATCCCTTTGTTGAGCTCTTTGTAATTAAGCTCACTAATCTCAAACTGCCAGTCTGCCAGGTCCTTCCGGTCAATGTGCATCCAAAATTTGTCATCCACAATGACTGTGCCGACCCTCACGGTCTCGCCGCTGTTAAGTACAAACCGGGTGTTAGACGGGTCATCAAACATTACCGGATTATAGGGCGCCACGTCCTGCATCCTGACGTTAACAAGCATTCGACTGAGACTGTCCGCGACCGTCGCATACTTAAGCGCTCGGCCTGAGGGGACTCCCTGCAACGCGAACTCGCCGGACTCCTCAGTTCTGTTAGCCGACAGGAACTGTGCAGACCGGGTCGAGATCGTCACCTCCTGGATATTTGCCGGTTCTATATTGATTACCACTGGATCAACCCAGTCAATCCAATCGGACGACGCCTCAACTCGCTTGTTGGTCAGATACACCTGGGCGTCATCTTCATATCGAACGAAGCTGCCCAGTGATGGTGCATCGTTGCCAACCAGCAGGGATTGCTCGCCCGCAGAAAGAATGAGCCTCGTGCCCGCCCCCGGACCATTCCCCGCAACGCCCAATCTGGCGTGATTTGATGGAATTGCCGTTTTTTCTTCAACGACCTTCAGCTCGGAAAAACCCGTCAGGAATCTGGAGAGCTTCAAAAAATCGACCCTGTAACGCGACTTCCCCTCCAGCGCCCAACCCTCCTGCACTTTTATAACAGAGACACTGTTGCCGTTCGGATTTATGACTTTGATACTGGTCAAACCGGAGAGCTGTTCTTTTAACCCGGGAAACACAAGCCGCGGCTCAGCGTCAATCTTGGCAGAGTTCATCTGGAATAGCCCCGCGGTCAATAACACGGCTATCCCAAACAGCCCTGCAATTTTCATATTCATCAGGTCTTATGTCCTCTAGACGTTAGTCCCAGCGTCCTTATAACAAGCAGGACAAGGGTTAATAGAAAAGGCATCAGCAGAATGTTGATGAATTTAAGCTTTCCACCAAGCTGCTCGATATCCTGGTCAAGGCTATGACGCACCTCCCTTAGATCTTTCCGGATGCGAAGTTTCTCATCCTGAAAGTCTACAAGAGCAGCCTCCTGCTCAGGACTAAGTGTCAACAAACCATCATCAACTCTCGCTGACTCAAGTTCAGACAACTGTCTGTCCGTCTCAGCCAATCGCGCCTGAAGATCCTCAGCATTTTTGAGGTACTTTGCTTCGGCTAGTCTTCGCAGTTCTTGCACCACCACAAATGGCCTGGAGAACTGCCCCCGCGAACGAACCTCAATCAGCGCACTACTGCCTGACAGGTTCTCTACCAAATTGGACACAAAGCTTCCGTTATCGGCGAAAGCACTCGCGACCTGCTGACCAAAGAAGTTTTGCACCTGTACCCAGAGCCGATCCGACAACACATCTGTATCCGCAACAATCACCACATTAAGCTCATCGGTTTCTGCTATATGGGATTCTATCCCTGACCTTTCAGGAAAAGACGACGGCGATTGGCCAGACAATCGAACGGCCACCGAATAGTTCTCGCCAGTCTCCTGGAAGCCCTGCTGAAGTTCAGCCGGGTCATTTAGAAACTGAAACTGGATGGCATTGAGTGAACCCGCCGATGAACTTGATGAAATCAACGATCTCGCTTCGATACCATCTACCTGATCCAGATCAAGGATCCCTGCTGTAGAAAAGTTGATGGATTCAAGGTCGGCGGTGGCGATGTCATCACCTGAAAAATACTGGTTCGTAAAACCCAGGATCCCAAGATGTCGCACGGGCGTACCATCCGCCCCTCCTACCATTAGCGCGGCCTCACTATCCCCGAGCACTTCTCCTTCTCTGAGTGTGACGCCCCAGGTCGTCGTCAACCGGTTCAATTCGGAACTGCTACCTGAAGGAACGCTCATCCCCGACGGCTCCGGCATATCCATCTCCGCCAGAGGATCAACAAAAGCGATAAGTTTTCCTCCGGACATCACATGCTGGTCAACGGCATAAAGTGCTTCTTCATCAAGTGCACCCGGGTGAATCAGGAGCAACAAATCAGCAGAATCTATCGACGCCGTGGACAGCTCATCAATCTTCTCTATCTGAAACAGCTCCTTGAGCTGATCCATAAATATCCAGCCAGGTGTCGGCTGAAAACTTCTGGGGTCAACACCCTGTTCAACATCGAGGTCAGAATAAAGCGCGATCCTGGGTTTCTCGGCGACCGACAAATTGTAGACAAGCTTTGTCAGTTCATATTCAAGGAAAGCTTCACGGTCCGGCTGAAAAAATGGCAGAACCTCCTGCCCATCCAGCGCATTGGTTCCTGCCAGACCAAAATACAGGGCATCACCCGCCTGATTGACCGGGACGCTCTGGAGCCCGAATTCCGCCGCCTGGTCCTCCTGTTCAGAAAAAGGTTCCGGATCAACGATGCGCAGATTTATTTTCGACCCTGCAAGCAGCTGATATTCCTCCAGCATCTCCTTCACGCGCTGAGAGTAGGCTCGCAACGCGGTCAGGTCCCCCGAGGATTTCTCAGAGAAGAAGAAATACAGATTAACGGGTTCTTCCAGGTCATCAATAATCTCCCTGGTGCCATCGGAGAGCGAATACAAACCGTTTTCTGTCAGATCGAGCCGAACAGAACCAAGCATCAGGTTATTCACCAAGGTGAACATAACGAAACCCGCGACCAACACTACAATAGAAAAGTATCTGTTCATCTCAGGCTCCCTTCTTCATATCTAACACAATGGAAGTTGCACCAAGCCACACCACAATAATCGAAATAAAATAAAGGAAATCCTGAAGACTAAAGACCCCTCTCGACACAGCATTGAAGTGCGTGAGGAAACTAAGACTCGCGACCATGTCGATAAGAGTCTGAGGAAGCCACCCCCTCACCAGATCCAACACCAGCGGGTATCCGGCCATCACAAACAACAAGGACACAAAACCACAGAGGACAAAGGCAATCACCTGGCTTTTTGTGATTGCAGACATACACGAACCAATCGCCAGAAAGCCGCCCGCCATCATCCAGCTACCAAGATAGCTTGCGACAATAACGCCGTTGTCAGGGTCACCCAGATAATTGACCGTTATCCAGATTGGGAACGTCAGTGCAAGAGCAATCCCGGCGAACACCCAGGCCGCCAAAAACTTACCGATGACAATATCTGAGCGAGACAATGGTAATGTCATCAGCAGTTCCAGCGTTCCGCTTTTGCGATCCTCCGACCACAACCTCATTGAGATGGCTGGGATCAGGAACAGGTATAACCAGGGATGGAAGCTGAAGAATGGAATCAGGTCAGCCTGCTGTCGCTCATAAAAGTTACCAAGGTAGAAAGTAAATACACCCGACAGCACCAGGAAGATCGCAATAAAGACGTAGGCGATCGGTGTGGCGAAGTATCCGTGCAATTCACGCTTCATAATCACGGTGAAACTCATCGTACTTCTCCCTCGGTTAACGACCTGAAGACATCATCAAGCCTGCCTGATTCGACGGACAATGAATCCACCTTCCAACCCTTCGACTGCGAGAGTTCAAGAACCTTTGAGAAGAGAGTGGTATCAGCCTCACTCGTGACAATGGTTACACCGGCCTCAGTGACAAGGGTCTCTGCCACACCCGTGATCAACCCGGCAGCTTCGGCAATTTCAGTCAGTGATGTCGAGGAGGATTGGAGCGTTACAGCACCATGATGAGGACTCATCTCCATTAATGACTGGGGCGTTCCGTCAGAAACGATCTTGCCTTTCGCAAGCACAATGGCTCGATTACAGACCGCCGTCACTTCTTCGAGAATATGAGTGGACACAACGACGATCTTGTCCCTGGACAAGCCTTTTATCATCTCACGAACCTGGTGTTTCTGGTTGGGGTCAAGACCGTCCGTGGGTTCATCCAGAATCAAGACATCCGGATCGTGAAGAATCGCCTGGGCAAGCCCCACGCGCCGCTTAAATCCTTTTGAAAGCGTTTCGATCCGCTGACCCAGAACATCCTGCAGGGACATAACATTGATCGTCTCGTCCAGGCGATTGGTCCGCTCGACGCCACTGAGACCCCGGGCATCTGCAATGAATTCCAAAAATCCAATGGGCGTCATCTCCTCATATGCCGGGGCGCCCTCGGGGAGATAGCCAATATGCCTCTGGGCGCTGAGGCTATCTTTCCCTATATCACTGCCCCAGATTCTCACGTCACCACTGGAAGGGCGCAGAAACCCCGTGAGCATTTTCATCGTCGTAGACTTGCCGGCCCCATTCGGGCCAAGGAAACCCAGAATTTCTCCGGGTACCAATTTGAATGTCAGATTCTCCACTGCGGCGAAGTCACCGTAGTACTTTGTTAGATGACTTACTTCGATCATGAAACCGTTTACCCCTCTATTTCGACAACCAATTTCGACCGGCTATGGTAAACCATCGCAGATCAGCCTTTCTATAAATCTTTGGGAGGCTCTTTCGAAAGCCTTTTTTGGAAGGTTCTGGAGATAGACCACAGAAACGTAATTTTTATCCCGATGAACTCTTTCCTTTAAGCAAGGAACTTAAAGATAGCGTTTTTTGGGGGAGAGAAGTCTGTGGTGGTCGATCGGCCCTCCAAACGGTCTGCTGCCGGGGGGACAGCACACCACAGACTTCACCTTTGTCTTTTTTACCTCAGCCTTTTCTGAACACCTGTCCAAATACTTGTCTAAGGAAAGGCTTCCTGCGACTATTTCTCATTCGACTGGATGATCCAAGACATAACCATGGCGCAGAAAAAGCATCGAATTACCAAGGAAGAGGCGTTAAGTTTCCTGCTGACTTATATTGTCGTCGAACAGAATCAAAATATTGTTCTCGACCAGTTAACATTGTTTAACCTTACCAACCTCGCACTGAGAGCTGTCGATGAAGCAACCGACAGCGAGGGAATCATTCCTCACGAGATAATAGAATCACTTGCCAAGGAATACCTGGACACTCTATGACAGCCCTTCCCATTGATCCCGCGGCGATAATCTTTGACCTGGATGGCACACTGCTTGACACAGAACCGCTTTACACGGCCGCAGCACAAAGAGTTCTTGACCCTCACGGACACACCTACACGATGGCGCTGAAGCGAAAAGTCATGGGAGGGGATTCCATGCGAAGCGCACAATTGACCATTGATGAATTCGACTTACCGATGACCGCGAAGGAGTTTCTTGCCGCAAGGGAGTCCTATCTGGAAGCACTGTTTCCTGGAGCCGAGGAAATGCCGGGCGCTGGAGACTATCTACGCCACCTCAACTCAACAAATGTACCGACAGGAATTGCCACCAGCTCACACAGCCACCTTTGTGACCTGAAAATCAGCCAGAGAGACTGGCGTTCACTGCTCTCCACCATAGTGTGCGGCGATGATGCGGAGCTGCACAAAAGCAAACCGGAACCCGACATTTTTTTATTGTGCGCTCAACGCATGGGAATTAATGCTGAAGATATTGTCGCATTTGAAGACTCGCGAAATGGTGTTCTGGCAGCCAAGGCCGCAGGGATGACGGTCGTGGCCATTGAAAGCCCATACACAACACCGGAAGACCTGCGGGAAGCAGATCTGGTGATTGAGAACTACCGCTCTCTACTGAACTAGTTTTTCCTGGATCAGTCCTTTTCAGGTCCTCGAGCGGTTTTGGTCATCTTGTTCCAGAAGTCCATATTTTGCTCCATCGCCCGACGCATCATGGCAAGTGGATCTGAGCTGGCGATATCCCGCACGCTCTTTTCATAACGTTCCTGGTGTTCCAGAAACGTCATGATGCTTTGTTCTATATAACTGCCCACAATGCTTTGCATTGCGTCGCCATAAAACCGAACCAGCTGTTCGAGAACCCTGTTCGTCAGAATAGGCTCGTGTCCTTCGCCCTCCTGCTCAGAAATGATCTGCATCAGCACGGTACGCGTCAGATCCTTTTCTGTTTTTGAATCAACCACGGTGATCGATTCTCCTTTCAGAATAATCTTTCGTATATCTTCTACCGTGACATACTTGCTCTCTTCGATGTCGTAGAGCCTACGGTTTGGATACTTTTTATACTCTCGCATACTGTCATTACCTGGGAGACGGAATTTTCGATTATTGTGCGTTGAACAATGAATCTTCGCCAACTTCGCTGTAAGTTGCAAACATGCGAACGCTACTGATAATGTTGCGGTGCAACATATCGCTACCCGACGCACCGCCTGAATAGAAAAGCCAACTATATAGAGGGAAACCAATGAACATCACAGTCAACGTAGATATTACCCCCGAAGAACTCCGGCGTTTTATGGGCCTGCCCGATGTTCAGGGATTGCAGGAGGAAATGCTGAAGATGGCCCAAAAACAGCTGACCGAATCCGGTCAAACCGCGTTCAACGACATCCTCGCAGGCGCCGTTCAACCCATGATGGCATATCAGGATTGGCTGCAGCGAATGATGCTCGGTTCGCTCAATACTGACGACGTGACAAAGCCGAAGAAGAAAACCAGCAAATGAGCCGCGGGACCGCGCTAATCACGGGGGCCTCCTCCGGAATAGGGGAAGCATTTGCGCGCCTTTTTGCCGCCGAGGGCTTTGACCTTGTGCTTACCGCACGGCGAGAGGAAAAACTGCAGGAACTGGCAGAAAATTTACCAGCTACGACAAAGGTCATAGTTCTCCCCGGTGACCTTTCCACCTCCGCGGGAATCACCACCTTCTGCGGGTCTGTTTCCAACCAATCCCTGGAGATCGACGTGTTGGTTAATAACGCCGGCATGATGGTAGAAGAAGAATTTGCCAACCTGACAACCGAGCAGATTGAGCGCACCATCACACTGAATATCACCGCGCTGACCCAACTGATCCATCAGTTCCTGCCTGCAATGAAAGCCAGAAAGTCAGGGAGAATTCTAAATGTGGCATCGGTGGCAGCGTTTCATCCCGTCCCCGGCATGGATATCTATGCAGCCACAAAGGCTTATGTTTTATCTTTCAGTGAAGCCCTCGCAGAGAACCTCAGAGACACGGGTATCTCAGTTACGGCGCTCTGCCCTGGTTTGACAGATACCGATATGGTTGACTCGTCACTCGCCGAGGCTATGCCGCCTTTTATGATATCGCGGCCAGACCAGGTTGCCCGAGAAGGGTTCGACGCGTTGATGAGGCGAGAGGTCATTTGCGTTCCCGGCAACGCGAACCGACTTGCTCTTTCCTGGGCGCAACACCAACCCCGCTGGTTGGTTAGAGGCCTGGGTGGACTGGCGAGCAAACTGACACCCCGCCGATAGCGCGGTTAAACAAACACCGCATCGCAGGCTTGCGCTATCGGCGAGGTGTAGGCAAGTTGCCTGCCATCTCGAATCGTGTAAAGTTTCAGCAATTCAATCATTCAACCAAATCTATGAAGCATTTCACCGTTGTCTTACTCCTGCTTTCCTTCCCCTTTGCACTGCAGGCAAGCGACTGTAATGACACGGCGAATGAGATTCGTATGTCTGACAGGATTGATGACGCGATTGACGTTCTGGACGATTGTCTCTCGGAAGAACTTGGTAGAGTAGCTCGCACCTATCTTTTGTTGGGCCTGACTTTTTACGATACAGGCGAGCAACAAAAGGCGATCGCAAATTATTCAGAAGCGATAGAACTCGTTCCAAACTATGTGACCGCATTTGCTAATCGTGGTTTGAGTCAATTGATGAACGGCGAGTACGATCTGGCATTGGATGATTTTAAACAGGCCATAGACCTTGACCCTGACTACATGCAGGCTTACTACTTTCGCGCCTTCGCACATCAACAACAGGGTGATTACCGCGGAGCGCTAGAAGACTTCAACACGGCACTAACCTTGACCACGGACAGTAGCGAAATGGCAACGATCTACTACAACCGGGGCAGAGCCAACAAAGAACTCGCTCGATACGATGATGCGCTGGCAGATTATGAACAGGCCATTAGCCTGCAGCCGGAAGACGCCAACATCTATTTCTCACGTGGCCTCCTGCACCATCAACGTAAAGATTATGATGCTGCGATAGCAGATTATTCCCGCACGATAGAATTGGACGACCGGCATGCTCGTGCGTTCTACAATCGCGGTTTACTTTACCGTAAGGCCGGCACCGATTTTCTCGCGGTACGTGATTTTCAGGCAGCAACTGACATTGAGCCTTCCTTCGCAAGAGCCCATGTGAACAGAGGTTACACCCACATGATTCCTCTTCTGCCTCTCCTGTTTATCCTGGCGCTCGGTTAGCAATAATCCCTCCTAAACAACCGCTCATCGTCACCGGGTATCGCATTTACGACAAGCGGTCAGATCAGCTGCTAAATTTGTGACGTGATTCACTAACGAAACGCGTTATCTCGTTTATTCTTTCAGTCCATTCGCTTAGTAACAGAATTGACATGAACCTTAAAAAACTCGTGAAGTGGAGCCTCGTGCTGATGGTCTTCCTTGCATACAAGCAACTGGAAGCGAGCGTCGTTCAGGACGAAGACACGAGGCCGGCGTACTCAGTCGTCACCCTCGTAACTACAACAGCTTTGAACAATCAAAACTTTTAACCCACAGCCAATGTTCTTGGCGGATTCCTCACTAACGTGTTACTTTCCAAGTGAACGCGTAGACAGAGAAATCTCGCAGCATGGAAGACAGAAGCTATGAGCTTCCAGAACAGCTAATACTTAATCGACAGGCAAAGCTGCTTCGCTCCTTCTATAAGCTGGTTGCGGCCCTGACCTCTGTCGCCATTCTCCTCATTGTTTTTCTGCCGGGCTTCGCCACATCGCACGACGTGCTCGAACCTTTCGTGCGCAATATCGTCGTCCTTCTCATCATCGGTTTCCTCTATCTACTGGTTGCCAAGGGATATGTCCTGCTCAGCATCTACGGGGTGATTAGTGCGTGCGCCGCACTGGCCTGTTATACGGTCTATATGGAAAGTCCCGGTAACATGCAAATGCTTGCACTTTTGCTGTTCCCAACCTGCCTCGCAGGACTTCTACCCAAACGGATGATGTTCTGGATTGTCTACTGCATTAACTTTGCTTTGATGCTTGCAACGGTGTGGTTAATTATCCAGGTTAAAGGTGTTGAGCTGGAGTATCGCGCGATCGTAACGCTTGGCTTGTTGATGACACTTTTCGCGCTGCTCCTCGACACGCTCTCAACTTCCTATCGCGAGAGTATCGCCACCATTTTTACCCAACTGAAGGAACTCCAATCCGCGGAAGAAAAACTGTCAAAACTTGACCAGGATCTTGGCGTTGCCGTCTCGGAAAGAATCAGAGCAGAAGCTGTAAGCGATCAACTGGAAAGTACCGGCAGGCTTGCACTGGAAGTCGCCGGCGCCGGAGCCATTGCCGTGAACCTTGTAACCGGCAAGGTTGAAGTATCGCCGGAGTTCTTTTCGCGTTATGAAATCGAACCCAGGCCCAACACCATCACCACGCTATTCGAGTGTATTCATCCGGAGGATAGACCGAGTTTTGAACGGTTGTTCCAGGGCGAGATCACAACCGGCGATAGACTCGAGGGTGACTTCCGCATTGCCTCGGACACTAGAGGCTACTGGTTGTTCATGCTTGAGGCCGCGATAGATGGCACGGGTGGGAAAACATTGCATGGCATCACCGTTGATGTCACTTCCAGAGTCCTGGAACAACGACGCCAGGTTGCCGAGGGCATAAAGCTACAGGAATCACAGAGACTGGAAAGTCTTGGCGTCATGGCAGGCGCCATCGCCCATGACTTCAACAACCTGCTGCACGTAATTATGTTGAATTCTGATCTGGCGAAGCAGGATTTAAAACCGGACTCCCAGTCTGCGACGTCCATTGACCGGGTGATCACCACCGTCGACCGGGCCGCTGAACTGTGTTCTGAGCTACTGGCCTATTCCGGTAGAGGTAACTTCATAATAGAACCGTTTGATATTGAGTCTCTTGTCACAGACATGCGCAGCTTACTGGAGATCTCCACCCCCAAAGGGGTCACCATAGAGTCTTCATCGGACGCCAGCAATCCGAAGGTACGCGGTGACATTACCCAGATCCGCCAGGTTATTCTGAATCTCATTACCAACGCCGGGGAAGCTTTGGATAATTCGGGCGGCAACATCAACATTGAGATAGGTAACCAGACCTGTGAAAAAGATTTCATTGATGAAAAAAACTGGCTGGAAGAAGTAGCGCCAGGTGACTTTGTACGCATTTCCGTCAAAGACAACGGCTGCGGTATGGACGATGCCACCATGCAACGCATATTCGACCCATTCTTCAGCACAAAGGAAACCGGGCATGGACTCGGGCTATCCGCCGTCCTGGGGATAGTTCGGGGGCACAACGGAGCAATCGAGTTTGAATCTGCTATAGGAGAGGGAACAACCGCCACCCTGTTACTTCCGGTTAGCGATAATGCCACCGAGGTTCAGCAAACAAGACCTCTTGAACTTCAAACAACACCAGGGGGCGGGGTCATCCTGTTCGCGGATGATGAACCAGACATTCGTGCTCTGGCCCGCACAGTACTGGAGGAGGCAGGTTACGAGGTTGTGGTAGCCAGCAATGGGTTTGAGGCAATTAGCCAATTCGAGCAGCACAAGGATCGACTGCACCTGGTTATCCTGGATCTTATGATGCCCAACAAAACGGGCCTTGAAGCCTATCTTGAAATAGCGGAAATCGATGACAGCGTACCGGTGGTCTTCTCAAGTGGTTTCAACGAGAACGAAGCGTTGGACAAGCTCCCCCCAAAAACCAGATCCGCTTTCCTGAAAAAGCCCTACCTTGCAAATGACCTTCTCCAGTTTGTTCTACACATCATTGGACCAAGGACTTAGCCAGAGCCTTGACCAGGGTTCTGGCCAATGGCCCTTACCAGAGACGCGGAAGGAAGCGCCTCGATTGCCTCGGCAAGTTTGTGATCTTTATCCGTTACCCGGTTACCAGCATCATGGGTCGTCAGCCGAATCGTTAAGCGATTGTAAACATTACTCCATTCAGGGTGGTGGTTTTGCGCCTCTGCGAGTGCAGCTACATCCCCCATAAACGCGAAAGCGTCTACGAAATCCTTGAATTCCAGCTCTGCAATCAGAGCATCGTCCAACTTCCTAAACATAAAATATACTCCTTTCTCGTACCGCAAAAACCCGCGGGAAATGACACCACCTTAACCTGAGTTAATGGTAGCTCGCCATCAGCTCAATGAAGAATACAGGCAGTGTTACAATGGGGATCAGGTGAAGCGCAATCTCAGTAATCTGGCTATGGCAATAGATTAACTTGCCTGGCTTCAGCGCAATCGACAATTACATAAAAGGTTTACTCATAGATGTTCAAGAAGATAAGAGACATGGGCGTCCTCAGAAACATGCTCCACGCCCTGGCGATCATCTTTGCACTGCTGATGCCCTTTGCACACAGCACGCAATATTCAGAATCCTGGGATCTGTTTTTTAGCGGTATTCTTCCAGCCTCTGCGCCCATTATCGTGATTGTGATCGGTCTCGACCTGATGATGAGCAAGATATGGAAATCTGAAGCGAGCCCGGAACGCATCGAACACCTGAACACTATTATCAACGCACACCTGATTGTCGGAGGCGCACTATTAGCCTCCTGGCTACTGGCATTTTTACCTGATCTGGTATGAATCTTTAGGCACCGATTGGCAACAGAATCACCCCAGAGGCTCCGAATAGCGGGCCTTTCCGGCCATTTGGAATAGAACCCCACCCGGAGTGTTAAATACGGTTTAAGGTCCGATAACCGTCTTTCTTGACAGGCAAACCCTCAATGAGGACAATTCGCGACCTTTCTGCGCGTCAAAGTTTTATATGGCTACGTAGCTCAGCTGGTTAGAGCACAGCATTCATA
>JABBBA010000440.1:0-2462 GCA_018607685.1 K189A clade bacterium
ATCTCGGGCTGATCCACAATGAGCCTTGGTCCTGGCTGAATGCCATAGGCAATTAGAGCGCCAAGGAGTATCGCTGTGGTCCCGGAACCAGGAATCCCCAGGGTAAGCAGCGGTACAAATGAGCCAGTGCAAGCGGCATTGTTGGCAGCTTCAGGAGCCGCTAATCCCTTGATATTGCCCTGTCCAAACTCCGGCTCCGGGTTTCGAGCAAGGTTTTTCTCTAATCCATAGGATAGAAATGATGCAATAGTAGCGCCAGCTCCGGGTAAAACCCCGACGAAAAAGCCCAGAACGGAGGCTCTTGAAATAGTGGGGACAATCGCTGTGATATCCGATTTTCCGATGCGGAGTCCAGAGGTAGGGATCCTGGGGGCCTCGTCTGATTTGCTCCGGCGCATAACCATCATCAGGGCCTCTGAAAGCGCGAAGGTCCCCATTGCGAGTAACAGGAAGCTAATTCCGTCTATCAGGTCCATTCGTCCAAAGGTGAACCGCTGGACACCTGCGGTAAGGTCAGTGCCGACGGTGGACAAGCCGAGGCCGAGAAACGTCATGATTAGGGCTTTCAGATGCTCTCCCTCTGCAGCAAAGGCCGACACCAGTGAAAGCCCCAGTACCATCATCAGGAAATAGTCTGCGGACTGAAAACTGAGTGATATATCGGCGAGGAAGGGGGCTGTCAGTAAAAGGAGTATTGCGGCCAGGGTTCCACCGGCAAAGGACGCATATGCTGCCGTGGCAAGCGCCCTTCCGGGTTGTCCCAGCTGATTGGCTATTGGATAGCCATCAAAGGCCGTCGCAACTGTACCTGCAACGCCCGGTGCATTGATCAATATTGAAGACGTTGAGCCCCCAAAGATTGCGCCGTAGTAAACACCCGCCAGCAAAATCATGCCGCTACTCGGTTCAAAACCATAGGTGATGGGTATCATCAGCGCGATGGCGGATATGGGGCCGAGGCCAGGTAACATGCCAATCACTGTCCCGACCGCGCACCCGACCAGAACCAGACTCAGGTTATACAACGTAAGCACGGTTGTGAGACCGAGTAGAATTCCGTCGATCACAGCAAATCCTCCAGGACGCTTGTCCAAGCGCCCTGAGGAAGGTGTATCTCCAGTATTGCCATCAGGAAATAGAACCCGCCGGTCAGGCTGACGGTAACCAGGCCCAGCCGTGCAGGGCGCCGCTCGCCAAGCAACAGGAACCCGGTGCACAGGAACAAACCGGTCGCTAACACAAAGCCCAGTTGTTCGAGGAATGCTGCATAGAGCAACATGAGTGTCACCAGGCCGACCAGTTCAAGGTTGAATCCGGAAAGATCAGGGGTTTCGAATGCGGGCGGGAACACCATATAAAGCAGCGCCAGCAGACTGCCGCCAATGGCAATCAGGACTGGGAAAGTGCGGGCGTTAAACAAATCCTCTTCGGCCCAGAAGTCCAGCAGGATATCCTGTGAGGCAAAACCATATGCCAGGAACAGTAGCAGGAATGCGATGCCTATGAGTCGAGATTGGATAATATATATCCTTTAAATATAAAAGGTTACAGTATTATTAAAGAAACTACTTTACCTTCCTGAGGTAACCGAGTTCGCGCATAAGCGCTCCGATTTCCTGTTCCTGTCGTTCCAGGTAGTCATAGAAAGCCTGATCGCTCAATTGTAACCGCGACCAGCCATTTCTTGACCGGATTTCCTCGAATTCGTTGGTTTTAACGACGGCTTCAACGGTATTGATCATCTGGTAATAACGTTTCTCGTCGAGCCCCGGGGCTGCGAAAAAACCTCGCCAGTTTGCGAAGGTGAGCGCTAAACCTGATTCGGTCAGTGTAGGCACCTCCGGCAGCTCTGTAAGCCGCTGCGGTGCCGTTATCGCCAAAATTCGTACTTCGCCCGCGCGATGCATTTCTATCGCCTCGGACAGTCCTGTGGACAGTGCGTCGCATTCTCCGGACAGGAGTCCCGCCATAGCCTTGCCACCGCCATCGTAAGCGACATAGACGATCGAGCGGGGATTTCCACCGGCCAACTGCAGGGCCTTGGCTACGACGAAGTGATCCGTTGAGCCCCTCACAGACCCACCGGCAATCTTGACGCTGCGAGGGTCCTGCCTGAAGGACGCTGCGAGTGAACTGAAGTCCGTAAAAGGGGAGTCATCGCGCACAAGGATGGCGGTGTAGTCGGCGATCACCGAGCCGATAACACGCAGGTCTCTGAAAGACTGGGGAAATATTCCCTGCAGCGAGCGCACTACAATGGGCGTTGAACTGATCAGCAGGGTATTTTGCGGTCGATTTGCGGTTTCAATCAATCTCCCAATGGCTCTACCGCCACCTCCACCGGACAGGTTTTCATAGCTGACCTTTTCTACCAGCCCGGATTGTCTAAGCGCCTGGCCAATACCGCGAGCGGTACCGTCCCAGCCTCCGCCTGGACCAGCGGGAATCAGGAAGTGTACTTC
>JABBBA010000440.1:2472-2866 GCA_018607685.1 K189A clade bacterium
GCATGAGCCGATCCCATTAGAAGGCTGTAGGCGAGTAGCGACGCCGTGGCCAGAAATCTGAAGTAGGCGATCACCTGTTCAGGCATTTTTGTTCAGGAAGTTAAGTGCCAGCCCGGGTGTTTCCCACTCACAGGAAACCAGTTTGCCCGTCGTGGATAAGGTAATGAAGGCTGTATTGAGGTTCTCTCCGCCGAAACAGATGTTGGTCGTCAGCACATCAGGCATCGGTACCAGGCGTGCATCTGCGCCATCGGGAGAGTGGATGGTAATTCCACCGGTAATGAGGGTCGCAACACAAATATTGCCCGCCGCATCAACCGCCAGCGAATCGAACATATGATAGTCGGGCAGTTGCGCCATCATGGTTGGACGCGCATGTTGATCTATTTGTCCT
>JABBBA010000440.1:2876-4187 GCA_018607685.1 K189A clade bacterium
GTATCTTTTCATCCGGCGAGAGGCCAATACCATTGGGCGCTTCCATAGGGAAAATAGCCTCTGTGATGTGCTTCCCATCGACTGTGCCGTAGTAAACGCCAGTTCGGTCACGGTCACGATCCCGGGTTTTGCCATGGTCTGTAAACCAGAAACCACCTTGCTCGTCGAACACGATATCGTTTGGTCCACGCAGCCCATGACCGTCACATTCTGTATAAACCACTGTGACCTCACCTGTCGCAAGGTCTACGCGCTCGATTCGACCACCGGAGTAATCGTCGGGCTGGTGGCCCGGAAACGTCAAACCGGTGCTGCTCTTGTGCCAGATAAAACCACCGTTGTTGCAGATGTAACATGCGCCGTCCGGCCCAATGGCGGCGCCGTTGGGTCCACCGCCCAGGTCCGCAATGACCTCAATGCCGCCATTTGGGTTAACCCGGCTTAAAGTACCGCGGGCAATTTCTACCACGATGACAGAACCGTCCGGCATCGCGATGGGGCCTTCGGGAAATTGAAGTTCAGTGGTGATCTCTGTAATGCTTGTCATTGCTCGCTCCGGTTGGTTTCGCAGTATTATCCCTTGATATCGGCGTAGGCCCAATCAAGCCAGGGTAATAATGCCTCGATATCGGAGGCTTCAATTGTGCCTCCACCCCAGATTCGCAGACCCGGAGGTGCATCTCGATAACCGCCTATATCCAGCGCAACACCCTCTGAATCAAGCTTGCTCACCAGGGATTTAATCAAGCTTCTTTGCGCATCTTCATCCTGCTCAGAAAACCAATCATCGACGATAGACAGGCAAATAGAGGTCGAGGAAACAGTGGCCGGGTCGTTCGCCAGAAATTCTGCCCATTCGCTCTGCTCAACCCAGGCGCTGATCGCGGACAGATTTGCCTGGGATCGTTTAACCAGTCCAGCCAGCCCGCCAATGGATTCGGCCCAGGCAAGGGCGTCCAGCTGGTCTTCGACCGCCAGCATAGAGGGTGTATTGATGGTTGAACCTTCAAACAGATCGAGCCCAACCTTGCCTTTCTTGGCCAGTCTGAATATTTTTGGCAGAGGCCACGCCGGGGTGTAACTCTCGAGTCGCTCGACCGCTCTTGGCGACAATGCGAGCATCCCGTGGCCAGCTTCACCACCCAGCACTTTCTGCCAGCTCCAGGTGACGACGTCGAGCTTCGGCCAGTCAACCTCCATGGCAAAAACCGCGGAGGTAGCGTCACAGAACGTCAGGCCGTCACGAACTGCTGGAATCCACTCAGCGTTGGACAGGCAAACGCCGGAGGTCGTGCCGTTCCAGGTAAATAT
>JABBBA010000440.1:4197-10136 GCA_018607685.1 K189A clade bacterium
CCTCTGGCGCCGAGCATGGTCCACATGGCCATCTCAAAAGCACCGGTGTCTGAAGCCGGAACGATAGCAACCAGGTAATCCTCCGGGATACCAAGGATGCGTTTGCTCTCGTCGATGACTTTTTTGAGCCGAGCCTTCGGCTGTTTGGCGCGATGCGATCGGCCTAGTGATTCTGTCTCGATTGCCGCCAGCGACCACCCAGGTCTCTTACTGGTTGGACCGGAAGAAAACCTTGGGTTAGCGGGTTTTTCCTTTGGTTTTGGGAAAGGTTTGTTTGTGCTCATGATGGTCTTCCTGATGCAGTATTTACGGCCACGAAAAGCGGGCAATTTGCGGATTTAGGATGACTATGTCAAGTTTCGCGCTCGGGGAAGGGTGAGAACACATCCAGTATGAGATTTGGGACTGAATATCGCGTTGCCGCGATGATGGCAACGGCTGCTCTTTTTACGCTCGCTGGCTACGAATTCATACGTTCTGCCTCAACGGTATTGTTTAAATCCGCCTATGGCGCCGAGAATTTACCCCTGGTCATGGCAGCGATGCCCGTTGTCGTATTCGGTGGTGTAGCGCTCTACGGATGGATCCTGAGCCAGCTTGGCCCGAGAAGAACCCTGTTGGTCACCTCACTCGGTTCCGCTCTGGTGATCCTGTGCTGCTACCTGGTGCTGTTAACCGGTAGTAAGGAAATCACACCGATATTGTTCTTATTCAAGGAACTCTACATCGTGCTGCTGATCGAACAGTACTGGAGCTACATCAATTCATCGATCAGTACATCCACCGCAAAAAAAATCAATGGCCCAATTACGGGTATTGCCGGGATAGGCGGTGCGATAGGTGGGACGCTGGTTGCGATGTCAGCGGAATCACTTGGGACTGAAACTATGGTCTTGATGGCCGCGGTTGCACTCATCCCCGCGGCACTCGTCTCTAACCTTGCCTACCGATTCTTCGGTGAACCGGCACTACCGCCGAAATCCGAGTCCCATGGTCACCTGGCGTTATCTTTGTTTAAGGAAAACCCGGTTCTGGTTAGTCTGATTGCGATCGTGCTGTCATCTCAGGTCATTGCTGCGGTGCTGGATTTCAAATTCCAGTCGTTGCTCTCGGTTGAGTTTGCAGGCAATCCCGATAAGGAAACTGCGTTTCAGGGGTGGTTCTGGGGAACCCTCAACACATCCGTGCTGGCATTCCAGTTTGTGATCACACCACTGCTTCTGTCTTTCGTTGCCGTTCGCTGGGTGCACCTGATGCTGCCGCTGATTCATCTGGTGGCAATCGGCGCAGCAATAATTGAGCCCAGCGTATTTACCGTAGGTCTGGCGTATTTTCTATTCAAGGCATTCGACTATTCAATTTTCAGGGCGGCTAAGGAACTACTCTACGTACCACTTGGGTTCGATGAGCGCTATCGTGCGAAAGAGGTCATTGATGTCTTTGGATATCGAACCGGTAAAGGTGGTTCAAGTGTGATGATTGTCCTGCTGCAAAAGGCAGGTGTCGTTATGAACAATTATTACCTTGCGATTGGCTTCGGCATGGCCGTTCTATGGTTGGCACTGATCTTCCCGTTAACCCGCAATCGGAACGCGCAACCCGAATCATCAACGACTGATCAGTAAAAATGTCCGCGGCTGTTCCCCGGCGGCGATCGCGTTCAATAGCATGGCCAGTCTTTCGCTGGCCAATACCAGTCTTTCAATCAGGACAGGTTTGTTCCGCTCCAGATAATCCGAACCAAGGCTGTCACCGGAGGTGATGATGTTTCCCTGCACATTGGCATAGGCATGGGTACGCCCGAGTGCGAGGGATTCGTTAATCCAGTTAACCATTTGTTTATCGTCACTGGTTTTCTTGACCGACAATAGAAAATCGAGACTGTCCGGATATTTTATACCCATTGATTCCAGCATGCCGTAATCCCATAGTGCGTGAAGGTTTGTTTCTTTGCCCTGCCATTGCACGCTGACCTTGTTGCCACCCCAGTCACTGGCATTCCCAATATGTAATGGCTGATGCAGATCGCCGATAAAATGACCAAGAAACCTGAGGGCAGCGGCGCGTCTTGTTTTTTCTCTGCTGGATTCCGCTGGTCGGGAGAGGTAGGTGAGCGCTTTCTGAATGCCGGTTGCGATGCAGTTAAGTGCAGCACAGTCCCTTAGAAGGTCAACGGTTAACGCCGCGTCGGGCACGTTGATGAAATGCTCTTCGTAGGTACCCTTGTGATTGCTGTACTTCACATCGTCAGGCCAAAGGCAGGATTCTGAGAATGACACCTGGCCACCCTTTAGCGACTCGCCCTCGGCAAGAAGCGTATCGACCATGATCACAGCTTCAGGCGAAAGTTTAGCCTGGGCCATGCCACAAACAAGCCGATGGCCATCCCATCCCCAGGCCTGGACGTTGAAGGACACAAGAAGCAGTAACAGGCTTGAGAAAACTAATCTGTTTGACACTAACGTCTCCATTTATCGGGTACAGGGGATAGGCAACCTACAGGCGGGATTGTACTACGCCTAATGACCTTGGCGAACTGCGAACGCAGGATCATCCAGTGCTGGCCCAAATGGCGTCAACTCAATGATATGGTCCGCCAGTGCTGCGATGTCGGTACGATGGGTAATGAAGAAGCAGGGGGTAGGTAAGCACAGGATGTTCTGCATGATCTGCAGTTCAGTCTCCGGGTCAAGGTGGCTGGTGGCCTCATCAAATAACAGGATTTCAGCTCTTCGATACAACGCTCGGGCGATTAGAATTCGCTGTCTTTGGCCCGCGGACAGAATGCAACCCTGCTCTGAGAGCTTTTCGCTATAGGACATGGGAAGCCTGAGAATATCGTCGTGCACCAATGCCGCTCTTGCGACCGCCAGGATTCGATTCGTGTCAGGAGAGGGGTCCATAAAGGCGATGTTATCGGTAACTGAACCGTTGAGTAGCACGTCGTTCGGTTGCAGCGATGTATAGAGGACGGCGGGATCGAGATCGCTTGAAAGGGGCCTGTTATTGATCAGTATCTGGCCCTTTGTAGGGCTGAGGTCTCCCCTAAGCAGGGAGAATAGTGTGCTCTTACCTGAGCCGGATGCACCTACAATGGCCACCTTCTGGCTTCCCATTACCTCAAGGTTAAGACCCGCAACTAATAATTCACTGCCGGGGTGTCCAAAATCGATGTCCTTTATATGAATGCTGTGTACCGGTTCGTAAAGGGAAAAAGGCGTGCGGTCATCCGGGTGTTGGTCGGTAATGTCGGATAAACGTCTCACATGTAAGGACAGCATCAGGTATGCCTGCCATTGATGGGTCAGTGACACCAGGGCGCTGGCGAAATGGTTGCTGTAGGTGACCAAGGTGTACAACATGCCAATCGTTAGCAATCCGAGCGCAATCTTTTCTACTGAAATGTAAACCACTCCCAGCAGTATCAGGCCAAGAAAGAGATAGCGTGCTATTTCTGCCGCGAGTTCCCAGTAACGGGATCGAACGCTTGCGTTGAGTGATCTGACAAGGTGATTCAACCAGGCGGTGCGGCGGCGGGCGGTACCTTGAAAACGTTTGATGGAGTCCATCGCCTGAATAGTCTCGATAAAGTGTGACTGAACCTGTGCATCTGCAATCAGCTGTTCGTGCTGGTGCGCCCTGTAGGGTAGTGTCAGCAGGTACTGAGCACAGAGATAGAAGAGACACAGGAAGAACACGTAAAGACCCGTTTGCAGTGAATACACACTGATCATGATGAAAGTAGTGATGACCATGAGAAGATCGAGGCACACGCCCACCAAACTCTCCGAAACAAAGTCCTGTAGTGGCCGCATGGAACTGAAGCGCGATACGATGTCGCCGATGTTTCTGCGTTCGAAAAACTTAAGCGGCAGGGTTGTGGTGTGCCGAAGTAACCCCGCAGACAACAAATAGGTTAATTTCGCGCCTATTCTGATCGTCAGCAATCCTCGAAGTGATTGAGTGATTGCCGAGATGAGGTAAACGGCGGCGAAGCTTAAGGTAACCACCATTGCCAGATCAACGTCGTTCGCCAGCAGCACTTCGTCGACGGTGACCTGAAGATAGAAGGGCGTGACAAGTGCGAATGCCTGGGTGACGACGCTAAGCAATAATAGTCCCGTCAACGACCCTGCGAGATGCGCTATCGGTAGTTTTGCCAGAAACTCGATGGTCCTGTTCGCTTTTTGCTTACGGTCTTTCTTGAAATCAGGTGCCGGCCGCGCCTCGATAACGATACCCGTAAAACGCCCGCCGAACGCTTTCAAACTCGTAGTAATCCTGCCGAAAGCTGGGTCCAGGAGGATCAGGCTGCCGGTTGAGCAACGATCAATCACGACATAGTGGTCAAAATCCACATGAGCAATGACAGGCAGCTGCAGCTTTAGAAGGTCCTCCAGTTCACAGCGAAGGGCTCTTACGGCCAGGTGATGAGATTCAGCGATGGTTGATATCTGCTCAAGGCTAAGTGATCGACCGTCTCCCGATGCGACTCGAAGTGATGTCAGTTCAGCGTGTTTGCCAAAAAAATTGAGAATCATACAGAGGCAGGCAAGACCACACTCGTTGGTCTCGCCCTGAAATACCAGAGGAACATTACGCCCAAACAAACTCATCCCAGAGACTCACCCAGCTTTCGAATGGGCTTCAGAAACCATGAGAACAGGGTTCGTTGTTCAACCGGGAAGCTTGTGCGAAAGGTCATGCCGGGCAGGATAGATTCGATACGATCATTAGATTGAATGCTCAGGCGTGCCCGGAAATAACCGTGTTGATCTGGTGCCGAGACAGTATGCGGTGACAGTTGAGTCACCACCGCATCGATTCGCCCGTAGGTTTGCGCAGGGAAGGCATCCAGCTCAAGCGCCAGTCGCTGGCCGCTTGCCAGATGGCCCGCGGCACCCGGCGGAATGTTCAGCGTGCCGGTGACAACAGCTTCGGGGGCGTTAATATAAACAAGGGGCTGCCCCGGTTGGATACTGGCACCTCGGCTGATCTCGACCCGGGTGACTTTACCCGTGCGGGTGGCGACTAATTTTCGGTAAGGCGCCTGTTCGAGTTCAATTAATTTTTCACGAAGGGTAGAGGTTTTGGAGTCAAGTTCAGCGCGCTGTGTCTTTCGCTTTATCCGCAGGGAACTTCGATCTGCCCGGAGCCCGCTGCGGGCGCGCTGGAGGTCAATGAGGTTTTCTCGAAGTTTATTGAGTTGTTGCTGTTCCGAGATCAGGTTGGTCTTGAAGCTGATCCAATCAAGGTTAGAGAGGTATCCCGCCTCATGAAGGCTCGTGGTATTGGAATGGTGACGGGCTAATTGTTCGACTTTGGATACCTGTAGTGCGATGCCTTCCCTCGCCAAGGTTTCAAGAACCGACAGTTGGCGATCCGTCACAAGAAGCGAGTTGTCCTCATTGGTAAACGCTTCATCAATGGTCCTGTTCATCGATACCGTGAGCGATAGTTGTTGCCTGGTTTCTGCTGCGATTGCGTTCGATCTGCCATCGATCGTTTTTGCTGCTGTTACGATGTGCTCTCCGGCTTTAACGTGTTGCCCTTCCGTCACGTTCAGTAGGGCAACGTAACCCCAGTCAGGTGAGACAATGGCGTTTGCATTGGCTTCATCGATCTGGCCGGTGACGTAGTGTTTCCGAGAGTAGTTCGAACTGCCAATCAACCAGCTAGCCAGCAGGAGAATCACAACCAGACCGATAGCGATCTGCAGAAACGTCCGCCCGGAATCCTGCTGTATGTCGCCGAATTGGGGCGAGCGCTGGTTGGCGAGTGCTTCTTCCCTGAACAGGGACTTTTGCATATTGGAATCCGGTCAAAATTGACCAACCAAGTGTTCCAACAAATGGGGGGTGTACACCATCGAGATCATCTGACGGTGGTGTGGGATTACTCTACATGCCCCGGTATGTTTTGCGGTTCCAGGGGTAGGC